>DVLI01000020.1 GCA_018715595.1 Candidatus Caccoplasma merdavium
GCAGGTTCATATTGGCATAGAAATCCGGTGCGGAAATTTCCTCGAACTGTTCTCCAACACATACCTCATGAATGAGCGAAAGCAATTTCATGCTGAAATACTCTTGTTGTTCATCCGCCGCTTCCTGCTGACTGATTGGCTTGCCAGGCTCGTCCTGTCGGTTCCCGTCAGAAATGTATTTCTTCAATATATCCAGAAAAAGGCAGCTTTGGCGGTACATGTCCTCACAACGGTTCTTCATATATTGGAATGCCTCTTTCCTTGCTGCCTTTTGCTGGTCATAGAGTTCATTCAGTTTGGCTCTTTCCTTGTCATATTCAGCCTTGCAGCGTTCATATTCTTTTTCAGCCTGTTTTTCCTCTTCGGCAGTATGTTCCCTGTAGCCAATGGAATCATACCTGTTGTTGGCTTCATTCAGCGGTTTGCTCAGGCTCCTTGTTACATCCAGTTGGGCTTCAATTTCAAAGGAATACCTTTCCATGTGTCGATAGCAAGCACGCTCTACGGCACTATCACTCAACGGGCACACCTCATAAGCCTGTATGCTCTTTTCTATTTCGGTTTTCAGGCTGTTGAGTATCAAGGTGTATTGTTCTTTTTGCCTGTCAAGCACCAGTTCAAGGATAGCAGCCTCAAAAGACTTCATGTCATTGTATTCCTTACAGAAATCGGAAATGAATTTTTGCCTGTCAAAAGAGAAAACGCGATTGTCTATATAGTCTCTGTATATTCTGTTGAGTTCTCCGTATCGGGGAATCATCGTCTGTATCTTGTCTGCCATAGGTGTCTTACTTTTGTTTATTCTTCTCATTGTTAAGAAGCATCGTCAGTTCTTCTTCCACCTGTTCTATGCTCGGCAACGCAGATTTCAGATTTTCGGGTACTGCTTTGCTGAGTTGGTAGTCGCTGATACCGATAGGCTGGTCATAGCCTGTCAGCGCATACTGCGCTACAATCTCATCTTTGCCCTTGCATAGCAGCAGCCCGATGGTCTTGTTGTCATTCTCTCCCCTCAGTTTGTCGTCCACCACATTGATGTAGAAGTTCAACTGTCCTGCGTATTCCGGTTTGAACGGGGTAGCTTTCAGTTCCACAACTACGTATGCATGGAGCTTTATGTTGTACAGAATCAGGTCGGCATAGAAATCGCTGTCGCCTATCTGGAAATGTTTCTGCCTTGCGACAAAGGCGAATCCGTTGCCCATCTCCAGCAGATAACGGGTGACGTGCTTCACCAGTTGTTCCTCTATGTCCCTTTCGTCCGCACGTTCTTTGGCTCCTGCCAAGTCGAAGATATACGGGTCTTTCAACAGGTAGTTGGCAAGGTCGCTTTGGGGTGTGGGAAGCGTGGCGGTAAAATTATTGACCTTGCGGCTGTTGATTTGCCGTTCAAACAATTTGCTTTCAATCTGCATTTTAAGGACATTGCTGCTCCAGCCCATTTCCACGGATTGCTTCATATACCAGTAATCGACACCCAACGGAAGAGAACTGTTCAACAGAATCACATGGCTCGCCCAATTGATTCTTGCGACAGGCGATGCAAGAAACAGTTTTTCTATGTCCTCAATCGTTTTTTGATAAACGGCGGCTACTGTTTGGACTACATCCTGAATTTTTGCAAGAGGTTCTTGCATAATTGCAACTTCCTTGTTGTCTGTGGATTGAATTTGCGCAAGAGGCTCTTGCGTAAATGTCATATTGTTCAGGCTTTGAAGTTCATCCGTGATTTTCTGCACACTTGGAGTAAGTAATTTCGCATCGGTTTCTATAAAACTCCGTAATGCGCCCAATGGATAGGAGCGTGCGAATTGGCACATATAAGCCAAGTTTCTGACCGAATACCCTTTCTTTTCAGGATAGTTGAACCGTATCGCCTGCGCCAGTTTCTTGATGACCTTGCCGCCCCAGCCTTGTCGGTTCTGGTGGTACAATATGTAATTGCCCATTTTCCAGTAGTGGAACAGCATCTGCGCATTGGCTGCACTGATGAGCCGGACTTGCGCCTGCTCTATTTCTGACCCGATGGCATTGACAAAAGCCTCGAAACTTCTTTTTTCTATATTGTTATCGTTGTTGCTCATTGTTATAGGTATTGAAAGTTACAAAGATAAGCCAAATTACAGGCTTTCTATGAAACTTGATGATTGTTTTTTTATAGTTGGTTGAATTTGTTCATCGCATTGGCTTTCACATCATCAGCAATGTCGATGTAGGGTTTCATAGCCTTGTAGTCACTATGTCCTGTCCATTTCATCACTACCTGTGCCGGAATACCGAGAGCCAAAGCGTTACAGATGAAAGTCCTCCTTCCGGCATGGGTGCCCAGCAATGCGTATTTGGGCATAATGGTGTCTATACGCTTACTGCCTTTGTAATAGGTTTCACTTACAGGCTCGTTGATTTCGGCAAGCTCGCCCAACTCCTTTAAGTAATCGTTCATCTTCTGGTTGCTGATGACGGGGAGAGCCTTATGCCCCTCGAATTCCACATCCTTGTATTTGTCGAGTATTGCCTTGCTGTGGTTGTTAAGCTCGATGATAAGCCTTTCGGCGGTCTTTACCGTGGTGATTTCTATATATCCATCCCTGATGTCGCTTTTCTTCAGGTTATGCACATCCGAATACCGGAGTCCGGTGAAGCAGCAGAACAGAAAGACATCCCTCACCCGTTCCAGATACTGCTTGGTTTCGGGTATCTGATAATTCTTGAGTTTGTTCAGTTCCTCCCAAGTGAGGAATATCACCTTTTTCGGAGTGCTTCGCAATTTGGGATTGAAATCTTCGTAGGCATTATTCATGCAATACCCTTTCTTGGTACACCAACGCAGGAACCATTTCAGATATGCGACCTGTTTCATGATGGACGTGTTCCGCATATCTTCGCTATCTTTCAGGAAATTCACATACTTTGTCAGTTTAGGTTCATCCAGCGATTCAAAGGTCAGCCCCTTGTCAAACTTTTCAAGATGCTTCCTGACTGCGGCAAATTTCTCATAGGTGGCATCAGACCAGCCGTTTTGCGTGCCGCATTCCTTGATGAACTCGTC
Source organism: Candidatus Caccoplasma merdavium (assembly GCA_018715595.1). NCBI lineage: Bacteria > Pseudomonadati > Bacteroidota > Bacteroidia > Bacteroidales > Bacteroidaceae > Candidatus Caccoplasma > Candidatus Caccoplasma merdavium. Next base: position 3,050 of record DVLI01000020.1, read on the forward strand.
AAACACCTCCAAAGGCAGAAACACCACCGGAGCCTGTTCCTCATCTTCCTTTTTCCCGTCATGCAATCTGTTGAATGCATCTTTAACCTGCTCGGTAGTGGGCATGAATCCCTGCACCTCGAACTCTTTGAATATATTCTGAATTTCGGTGTAGTATTTCAGCAAGTCCGCATTGATTTCCGATGCGCTTTGCTTCAGCTTGTTGGTGCATCCGTTCTTTACACGCTGCTTGTCGGCATCCCATTTGGCGACATCTATGCGGTAGCCCGTTGTGAACTCGATGCGATGGCTGGCAAAAACCACACGCATACGGATGGGGACATTCTCCACGATTGGCACTCCGTTCTTCTTGCGGCTTTCCAATGAAAAGATGATGTTTCGTTTGATATTCATAATTGGGTGCGTTTGAAATTCAACACCCAAATATACACCCAATAATTGAAACAGCAAAAGGTGTTTAATGATATTTAGTAATATAGTTGGTTTGTAACAACTTGATTATTATCAGTATATTGCAATCTTATGAGATTTCTTGATTGTGTAAGTTAAAGTCCCGTCCGCACCGCAGGAAAGGAGAAAATCAAGAGATTTTCTCCTTTCCTTTTTCTAAAAATCCAAATTACGTTTTTCAACCTACACGATATTTTAAATTTTTCCATCAAAAACTCTTCAACAAAATATTTCCTAATCTTTTTCTTTGACCGCCGCTATATTTTTCATAACTTGCTTCAAATTATCCACAAGATAAGTCAAACACTCATTCTCGACTTTTTATTCTGACAATATATAAAGCTACAAAACCATATTGGGTTTCAATCACCTACAAATTCTTATAACTGAGATCACGCCGGCTTCTCTCTTAAACGCTATACGGATACTGTCATGAAAAAACATATTTTTGCTATTCTCCTCTGCTTTATGGTTCTTCAATCAAGAGCCGAATCATTCACATTCACTCCCGAAGGACGCCCACTCACCATTTACATCGATGAAGAAGCCCCATCGGTTGCTCAGTGCGCCCTGGACATGTTCTGCAACGACTATCAGCAACTTTTCGGCACAACAGTGCAGATATGCGACCTCCCCGAAGCCGACATTGTCATCAAATGCGTATCCGACGGTGCTTGGGAACAATTCACCCTTACGGTATCGAACGATGGCCGGTTGCTTGTCGAGGGTAGCGACCCGCGCGGCACCGCATACGGCATACTCGAACTCTCCCGCCTCATCGGCATCTCTCCCTGGATATGGTGGGCCGACGTGACGCCCCAAAAACACGGCGACTACACATTACCTGCCGGCTACCGCAACCGACAGAAACCGTCGGTGCAATACCGGGGCATCTTTATCAACGATGAAGATTACGGATTGAACCCGTGGAGCTGGAAAACCCACGAACCGGAGTCGGACAAAGGCGAGATAGGCCCCCGCACATACGAGCGCATCTTCCAGCTCCTGCTGCGACTGCGAGCCAACATGCTCATGCCGGCCATGCACGATTGCAGCGTCCCCTTCTATATGGTCGAGGGCAACAAGGAAATGGCCGAGAAATACCAAATCGTCATGGCCACATCGCACTGCGAGCCGCTCATGCGGAATAATGTGGGGGAATGGGACAGCAAGCGACGCGGAGGCTACAACTACATTTCAAACCGCGATTCGGTATTGGCATACTGGGCAGAACGACTGGCCGAAGTCGGAAAGGGCGAGAACATCTACACCATCGGCATGCGCGGCATACATGACGGGAAAATGGAGGGCTGCAAAAACATATCGGAGATGGCCCGGGTCATGCCCCAAGTCATCGCAGACCAGCGCAACCTGCTCACCCAGTATGTCGACTCGCCGGCCAGCAAGGTCCCGCAGATATTCGTCCCTTATAAAGAATTGCTCGACGTATATAATAAAGGAATCGACCTCCCCGGCGACGTGACCCTCATGTGGTGCGACGACAACTACGGGCACATCACCCGCCTTAGCGACCAAGAAGAGCAACGCCGCAAGGGGGGCTCGGGCATCTATTACCACATTTCCTACTGGGGACGTCCCCACTCCTACCTGTGGTTGTGCACAACGGCTCCGGCACAAATCTACTACGAGATGCGCCGTGCCTGGGACTACGGAGCCCGCAAGATATGGGCGCTCAATGTGGGCGACATAAAACCGGCCGAATATGACATGGAATTTTTCATGGACATGGCTTGGAACATCGACGCCATAACTCCCGACAACATTTACCGCCACCTGCACGACTTCATGTGCCGCACCTTCACCCCGCAAACGGCACAAGAGCTTACCTGTATCATGAACGAATATTACCACTTGGCCAACATACGGCGACCCGAGTTCATGGGGTGGAGCCGCGAAGAGGAATACGGCAAAATCAAAGGCGGGAAAACGCCGGTCATCGACACCGAGTTTTCGCCGCGGGAAATAACGGAGCGCATCGCTCGTTACCAAAAATTGGAGAGACAGGTAAAATCAATCAAAAAGCAGATTCCCAGCGAATTGAAAGACGCATTTTTCCAACTTGTAGAGTATCCCGTTTCGGGTGCCGCCCTTATGAACTACAAATGGTTGTATGCTCAAATGGCCCGCAACGCGACAACACTCGACGACGCCCGACGTTACGAAACGGCAAGCATCAACGCCTACAATGCCATAGCGGCACTTGACCGCCACTACAACTTCGACATGAACAAGGGGAAATGGAACGGCATCATCAGCATGAAAAACAACCGGCTCGTCTTCGAGAAATTTGAACTGCCCGATGATTTTTCGCCTCGCGACAATCTCTCCCCGCGACCCGAAAAGGTAAATATCATCGCCCGCGACGCTGCCGACCATAACGGGAAACGTCCTCATGGCGCCTATTGTGTCGAAGGACTGGGTTACAGTCGCCGGGCCATTGTGCTTCCCAAGGGGAAGGCTCTCTCATACCTATTTGATACACAGCAAGAAGGCGATGTGGCCGTGTGGGTGTCGCTCTTGCCCACACACCCGGTAAATGGAGGGGACCTGCGATATGAAATATCGGTCGACGGCGATACGCCGCAAGTGGTATCGTTCAAGACCGTCGGACGCTCGGAAGCGTGGAAAATCAATGTGCTGCGCAACCTCTCCCTCCAATCGACGCGACACGAGTTGCATAAAAAGTCATTTCACACCGTGCAGATAAAAGCCCTCGACGAAGGTGTGGTCATCGACCAACTCATGCTCGACTTCGAACCCGAAATTCCGTTTTACCGTATACCGGAGCCCGAAATTTCTGGTGGAAATCCCCAAAAAACAACCGATAAAAACAACTGATATTCGTCATTATACAACAATAAGACTGTCCCAACACGACAAAGGCTGCCAACAATAGTTGGCAGCCTTTGTCGCAAGAGATCGGCACGAAGTCATTTCACTCGCTTCAAAACATGAGCAGCCTTGTCCTTGACCTTCGTCCACTCCTTTTTGATGTCATGACCCGTCATCACGAGCAAAGAATCACCCCGCACCCACAACGACACCCGTTCGCCGTTCTTTCCGGTAAACTGTATCATCGAATCGGGTTGTTGAGCCATCGTACCCTCTTCTACCACCAAGAGAGCCGGAGTCAACACCGTCGTATCTTGTTTGCGGGTCGCATCGTAATAGCTCATCATCATCTCATAAGAGATGTCGCCGCCGTCCGGCGGTGTCAGAACCACCAAATCATAAAGGACCGAAGCTCCGTCCTGAGATTCGGCCCACCCCTCATAAACCGACACCAGCGTATCGCCGGCGACACCTTGCTCTTCCAATTCCATCGTCGCAACAGGCTCCTTGCGCGATTGACAGCCGACCACGCAGGTCGCTGCCAGAATCAATGTGAAAAACTTTTTCATATACTATAACTCATAAATGATTGTGCTGGTATAACAGAAAGGCGACAAAAAAGTTCTGTTCATAATCGACCAAAGAGAGATTTTAGACACACTTGAAACGCCGCGGAATACGCTCTCACAGGACAAGCCGACGCGCTTTGGGTATTCGGCCGCCCTGACTCTTGTAAAATCAACAAACAGACATTACTTGACTGGTTCACAGTCAAATGGATGGAAAATGGAAGATAAAATTATATTCAGAGAGAGGGGAAAAACGAGCATTGATATTCCGTCCCACTGACGGGGAATCTATTATTGGGCTCCTGTCGCCCGAGCGACCGGATTCCCACTCGATGGCGAGAAACGACGAAAGCAAACGGGGAAGCATCACAGAATCGACAAATGGCTTGGAGGAGGCTCCGAGGGCTAAAATTTTGTTTTCACTTTTGAGTTCTACATTCTCTTTTGCTATATTTGTAGAACATAGGAATCGGCTCAGCACCGACAAACCGCCGCTATGTTTGCCTCGGCTTTTGCCCTTTCGCTCTATGAACAATCATTTGGCACACTATTTGCACATCTCTCATATTATAACCCTTGCCATAAAAAAATGACCATTTCCATGACAACCGCCGAAATACAAACGACATACGGTAAAATCACCTCTTTACTGAAAGAAAAACGCCTGAAAGAGGCTTTGGACGAAATCTCGGAGCTGCTCTCCTATCTCCCCGACGAATGGCCGATTTCGGACAAATTGTCGGAAGTGGAATCGTCATATCGTTACATGATACAATATATGCTCGACGGTTTTGACGACCCCAACCGTCAAGCATTTTATGACAACCTGCTCCTGACGACCTACACGCTGGCCGACAAAACAATCGAGAGCCTGCTCGAAAAAGAGTCGGCCCATCTCTACTACCAAAAGAAAAGATATTACAGACTCCATACCGACGATACCATACAAGCCGCCCTCGATGCGGTCGACAAGGCGACAAGCGACCTCTCACTCCACAGCCTGCTCAGTGACATCGACCACAATGCCGAGGTGGCATCGTCGCTAAGACAGAAGAAGGAGCAGGCCGAGGAAGAACTGTTTGTGCGCATCTGGTGCAACTATCCGGCTACGGAATGGGACTATTCGGCTCTCGAAGAGGGATTGTCACCCACCCGATTCTCGACCGAGACATCGGCTCTCATCGTCGCGGCACTCCTGTTGAACCTTCTGCAACGCTACGACGAGAAAAAACTCGACCTGTTGCTTTCGGCCTACACCTCGTTCGACGAGGAAGAAGTGCGCCAACGGGCATTGTGCAGCGCATTGATCCTGCTCCATATTTATCGGGAACGTGTGAACTTGTCGTCATCACTCACCGCCCACATCGATGCCCTGAAAGAGCGTGAAGATTTTCCTCGCGACGTTCGCAACATCTTCCTGCAACTGATAAAAAGCCGGGAAACCGAACGCATCTCCCGCAAATTCACCGAGGAGCTGCTTCCCGAAATGATGAAACTCAGTCCGTCGCTTTACAACAAAATAAATCCTGCCGACTTCGACCCCGAAAGCGGTTCGCCCGACCCCAATCCCGAATGGCAGGAACTGCTCGAAAAATCGGGTATCGCCGATAAGATAAAAGAACTGAACGACCTGCAAATGGAAGGAGCCGACGTATTCCTGTCGACCTTCTCGGGCTTGAAGAGCTTTCCGTTTTTCGGCGAGATAGGCAATTGGTTCCGGCTCTTCAATACCGAACACAGTGCGCTGCAAGGGCTCTTTCCCGAGGGGGAAAACAAGCCCAACAACTTCCTGCAACTCATCGGTTACTCCCGTTTCCTGTGCAACTCCGACAAATACTCTTTCTGCCTAAGCCTCAAACAGGTACCCGAATCGCAACGACAAATGATGACGATGCAATTCAATGCCGAAGGGGCGGACCTGGCTCAAATCGAAAAAGAACGGCAAGCGTCATCGGCCGACGAAGTAAAAACGAGCGTGGCCAACCAGTATATCCAAGACCTGTACCGATTTTTCAAGCTGCACAATCGCCGCAACGAGTTCGACGACCTGTTTGCCCGCCCCATCGACCTGATGCAGGTCGACAGCCTGCAATCGATTCTCGACCGGGACGAGACACTCCGCATCATCGGCGAGTTCTATTTCAAGAAAGAGTTCTATGCCGATGCCCTCACCCTCTTCCGCCGACTGGTAGAACGACACACGACCGACAACGGCCTCTACCAGAAAATAGGCTATTGCCTGCAAGCGGCCGGAGAATATGACAAAGCGCTCGAAGCCTACCTGCAAGCCGAGATGATACAACCCGACAACATGTGGACCGTGCGCCGCATCGCCGCTTGTTACCGCAACCTGAAACAATCCCAAAAGGCGCTCGAATATTACCTGCGAGCCGAAGCCATGCAACCCGATAATCTCTCTATCGGACTGCTCATCGGCCACTGTTACGTCGAAGAAAAGAATTATGAAGAGGCGCTGAAATATTACTTCAAGGTCGATTACCTCAAACCCGACGGCGGGAAAGCATGGCGCCCCATTGCCTGGTGCTCTTTCCTCACCGGCAAGTATGAACAGGCAATGCGTTATTATGAGAAAATCCTGTCGGCCACCCCATCGGCACTCGATTATATGAACGCCGGACATGTGGAACTGGTCCTCAAACACACTCGTCGCGCATTGGAACTGTACCGCGAAAGCATCTCACAGGGCAACAACGACAGCCGCACATTTGTCGAGAATTTCAAGCAAGACATTCCCGAGCTGGTGCGCGCCGGGGTTGCCGAACACGACATTCCCATACTGCTCGACCAACTGCTTTACCAAATTTCGTAACTGTCAGCGAGTTCCCAAGTCGTCATACAGTTTCTGCAAAAAAGCCTGAGCCGCACGGCCACAAGCGTCGGCTTGCGGTCCCTCTTTGAGCAGCCACGCATCGGCATTGCAGTCATAGACGACACGATTCCCGGCATCGACATAGCCCAGCCCGTCGTTATAGGTATAATAGGCAAACGGGGGCTGCGTCGTGTCGGCCATGTTTTTGCTGAATGCGAAATCGGAATAATCAATTTTCATTTGGGCCAATAGCGTAGCGGCCAAGTCGATTTGCGAAGCGTAATTCTCCACGACACGGGGCTCCTTGACCGCACCCCCGCACCAGAGCATGGGTATATGGTGCCGTTTCACCTCATGCTCCTGAATCCCGGCCGGATAGCGCATCGTGTGGTCGGCCACGAAGACAAGGAGCAGATTGTCCCAACGGGGAGAATTTCGCAACGTGTCGACAAAAGCGCCCAAGCAACTGTCGGTATAAGCGACCGAATTGAGAAAAGGCTCGTCGATGCGGTGCATCGGCACGTCAAAGGGCTCATGGCTGCTCAGCGTAAGCAGCGTTTTGAAATAAGGTTGCTGTTCCTGCGCCAGAATCTCCTGCGAAAACCGGGAGAACGTTATGTGGTCGGGCACTCCCCACCGAGCCGAATTTTCCGAAGAAGAGAAATCCTCGCCCGAAATCACCTTGCCATATCCGGTCGCATAAAAATAAGAGCGCATATTGGTAAAATCGACATCACCTCCATACCAAAGTTCGGTACCATATCCGGCCTGTCGCAGAGAACGGGCTATCGAGGGAAGCGACTGCGACTTCGAAGGGTACTTCATCACCGAAGCCGTAGGTTGCGCGGGGTAACCGCTCAGCACGGCCACCAGTCCGCGGTCGGTGCGGAAACTGTTGGCATAAAAATGGGGAAACCATATCCCCTCTTCTATCAAGGCATTGAAGCACGGCATGACACCCGGCTCGTCGAGGACATGCTTGGTAAAACTCTCCAAAATCACCAACACGACATCGGGACGCGGAGTCGTAAGCCACGCATTCGCCTCATCGGGGAAAGTGACCGGGTGCGGCAGCAGCGGCTGGCAGGCGGCGTCGGCCTCGGCCGGCGACATAAAACGATACATCGAAGAAAAGTCCTCCCCTTTCGAGAGCGAGGCCATCAGGCTGAAAGCCGGATTCACCGCGGCGTGATTCAGTTCGATGCGCTCACTGAAATAGGCCCAGCCCACATTCATGGTCGAGGCCGAAACGCCCCCGCGTATGGGCAAGAACAAGAAGGCGGTGAGCACGAGATAGACAACCGTCGTAAGCAACCGGTTGCGCTCATGCACGGGTCGGGTCATGGGACACAAGATATAACGGTCGAAAAGGAAACCTACCAATCCGGCATAAACGGCAATAAACATGAAGGCCACAAAAAAGAGCGCGACAGGAATACTGGCCATCGCATCGGCCGGAGATTGCAAATAAAACAGCGGCGTCACATCGATGCGGAACCCCCAATACCCATACAACTCGGCATCGGCCACACAGATAACGGCCAGCAACAAAACGATGATGGCACCATAAACCCGCAACGCCGACAAGTACCATCGTCCCGGCAACCATACCGACACGAGGGTGAGCAACATGGGCAATACCAAAATGTAGGCGGCCACCGACAAGTCGAGCGGGATTCCATGGGCAATCACTTGAAACCATTCGCCGACGGAGGCATCGGAATATAAGTCGCCCTGCCACAACATGAACAGGGGTTTTTGCAACATAAACAGCAGGACAAAGGCAAAATAGGTTGCCACAAGATATTTCAGCCGACTCATACCATAAAAATTATTTCCCGGACAAAGATAAAACTTCGACGAGAATTTTTCTCTTAACACAAATTAATTCCGAAGCCGCAAGGCATATTTTTATTATTGCTACTTTCGCAAAAACAACTCTTATCGCAATGAAAAAACTCCTCTGTTCGCTCTTTTCCTGTGTATTGCTTTTTAATTTTTCATGCTGTAATATGAATAATAATACAAATCCTCTACTCTCGCCTTTCACCGCGCCACACGGCGCCGCCCCCTTTGACCGTATAAAAACCGACGATTTCGAACCGGCCATCACCAAAGCCATCGAGTTGCACGAATCGGAAATAGATGCCATCGCCCGCCAAACCGATGCACCGACGTATGAAAACACCATCGAGGCGATGGAACTGTCGGGAAGCACCCTCAGTCGCATCACGTCGATATTCTTCAATCTGCTCAGCGCCAACGGCGATGACGAAATGATTGCCGTGTCGGAACGCGTCTCTCCGATGCTGACCGAACACAGCAACAACATCAACCTCAACGAGACCCTGTTCAAACGGGTGAAGGCCGTGTATGAGCAACGCGATTCCCTATCGCTCTCGGCCGAAGAGATGCGATTGCTTACCGAGACCTACAACGGCATGGCCCGCAGCGGAGCCAACCTCGAAGGCGAGGCCCGCGACAGATACCGCGAAGTGAGCCGGGAACTGAGCCAACTGAGCCTCAAATTCGAATCGAACCTGCTGAAAGCGACCAATGCCTTCGAAATGATTCTTACCTCTCCCGACGAAGTGAAGGGATTGCCCCAAAGCGCACTCGACGCCGCCGCAATGAGAGCCCAGGAAAAGGGGCACGAAAATGCCTACCTCTTCGACCTCTCCTATCCCAGTTTGTCCGCATTCCTGAAATATGCCGAACGCCGTGACCTCCGGGAAAAGATTTACATGGCCTACAATACCCGCTGCGTAGGCGGTGAGTATGACAACCGCGACATCGTCGTGCGCATTGTCGAGTTGCGCAATGAAGCGGCACATTTACTGGGATATAAGAATTATGCCGAATATGTACTCGAACACCGCATGGCACAAAACAGCGAACGGGTCTACACGCTACTGAACCAATTGCTCGACGCCTACAAACCCGTGGCCGAAAAAGAGATAAGACAGTTGCAAGCCTTTGCCGAGAAGAAAGAGGGACACCCCGTGGAACTGATGCCATGGGACTACTCCTACTACTCAACCCAGCAAAAAAACGAGCTGTATGACCTCAACGATGAAATGTTGAAACCCTACTTCGAGTTGGAACAGGTGAAAAAAGGGGTCTTCGGACTGGCTACCCGCCTCTATGGACTCACCTTCAAGAAAACCACCGAGATACCGGTTTACCACAAAGAAGTGGAGACCTTCGAAGTATATGACGAAAACAATAATTATCTGGGACTTCTCTACACCGATTTCTATCCGCGCCCAACAAAGCAGGGCGGCGCATGGATGACTTCGTTCAAAGACCAGTGGATCACGCGCGACGGCACCAACAGCCGTCCCCACATCTCGCTGGTGATGAACTTCACACGCCCCACGGCATCGGCCCCGGCATTGCTCACCTACGACGAAGTCGAGACTTTCCTGCACGAGTTCGGCCATGCCCTGCACGGCTTGATGACCAACGTGCAATATGAATCGCTCTCTGGCACCAACGTCTATCGCGATTTTGTGGAACTCCCCTCGCAACTGATGGAGAACTGGTTGCCCCGACAAGAATTCCTCGCCACCTTTGCCCATCACTACCTCACGGGTGAGGTGCTGCCCGACAGCCTGACTCAAAAAATACGCGACACACAACGCTACCACGTCGCATACCAATGCGTGCGCCAACTCACCTACGGCCTGCTCGACATGGCTTGGCACACCACCGATGCCCGTGTCGACGACATTACAGCCTTCGAGCGCAACGCCACGGCGTCGACGCAACTGCTCCCGGCTATCGACGGCACGCTTTTCAGTGCCCAATTCTCGCACATTTTTGGAGGCGGATATGCGGCCGGATATTATGGATATAAATGGGCCGAGGTCTTAGATGCCGATGCCTTCTCGCTTTTCCAGGAGAAAGGAATTTTCGACCGCGAAACAGCCGCCTCGTTCCGCAAAAACATTCTCGAAAAGGGGGATACCGAAGACCCGATGTCGCTCTATGTGCGGTTCAGAGGCCGCGAACCTCAAATCGACGCCCTGATGCAACGCGACGGCATCAAATAACATCAACATCGTCCCTCTTTCTCATGAATAAACGGCCTTGACTCTTGGTGACAAGGCCGTTTTTCATGACCAAAAGTTTTGTCGGTTCTGCCGGTCCACCTATCTTTGTCCGACCAAAATCACCTTTCATGAAAATTTCCATCATCACCATTAATTACAATAATGGAGAGGGGTTGGAACGCACCATACAAAGCGTCATCAACCAAGACAATAGCCTCTCTATCGAACACCTTGTCATAGACGGAGGCAGCATCGACAACAGCCGGGAGATTATCGACAAATACCAAACCCACATCGCCTACCAATGCTCCGAAAAAGACCGTGGCATATATCATGCCATGAACAAGGGTATCGCCCATGCCACGGGCGAATATCTGCTTTTTCTGAACTCGGGCGATTTTCTGGAACCCGATTCCATTGTCAAAGTCGGCAATCAACTTTCGGGAGAAGATATTGTATATGGAGACCTCTATTTCCAAGACTTAAAAGGGAATCGCACCCCTATGCTCTATCCCGAGAAACCGACTACGGAATATCTCTTTGAAAAGTCTTTGGGGCACCCCGCCACATTTTTCCGTCGGAACCTGTTTGAAAAATATGCGTATAACGAATCTTTGAAAATTGTCTCCGACTGGGAATTCTTATTCCGGAAAATCGTAATGGAAAGGTGCAGTGTAAAACACTCACCGATTTTCATCAGCACGTTTATGACCGACGGTATCAGCTGCACCATGAGCGAATTGTGCCAAAAAGAGAGGCAAGAAACTCTTTATCGTCTTCTCTCTCCCGCCATCACAGAAGAGTTGCGCATGCTATACGCCCTGAAAAAGAATCATGAACCGTTCTCCCTACTCGACAGTCACCCGCACACCAAACGGCGCGTACTGAAATTTATGAAATTACTCTTTGCCCTGCACCCGAAGCGCCGTCACTAAGCAGATGGGGGCTAGGCAATAAAAATAAAAGGCAAGGCTTGTGTAAGCCTTGCCTTTTGTCGATTTCATAATCGAGGTTCAGGTTATTTCTTGAAGTAACGGTTGTAGAGACCTTCGAAACCTTTACCGTGACGGGCCTCGTCCTTGGCCATTTCGTGAACGGTATCGTGAATGGCATCGTAACCGAGTTCTTTGGCACGTTTGGCAATGCGCATCTTGTCGGCACAAGCACCACATTCGGCATCTTTACGGGCTTCGAGGTTTTTCTTGGTATCCCAAACTACTTCACCGAGAAGTTCGGCAAATTTCGAGGCGTGTTCGGCTTCTTCCCAAGCATAGCGTTTGAAAGCTTCTGCAATTTCGGGATAGCCTTCGCGGTCGGCCTGACGGCTCATGGCCAGGTACATGCCGACTTCGGTGCATTCGCCCATGAAGTGAGCTTTGAGACCTTCCATGACTTCGGCGTCTTCTACAACACCGTCGCCGATATGATGTTCGGTGATGAATTGGAGAGCTTCACCGTTCTCTACGACTTCTTTGAATTTCGATGCAGGCACACCGCATTGGGGACAACGCTCGGGAGCTTGATCGCCTTCATGTACATAACCACATACGGTGCAGATAAATTTCTTTTTCATAATTGTTTGGATTTTGGGGTTTAATAATAGGTGTTTATTCTTTATCGTTTTGTGAACATTTCTTACAGATACCCCGATAGTAGAGGTGCGTCTCGGTAACGACAAAATCGGCAGCGACCGTAGGCGACATGGGCGGGACCGGCACATCATATATCATTCCGCAAACATTGCAGCGAAAATGGGCGTGCGGCGTCGTGTCGGCATCGTAATGCGCCTGCTTGTCGTCAATGGACAACTGCTGCACGGCCCCCTGCTCCACCAAGAGTTTCAAGGTGTTGTAGACCGTCATGCGCGACAGCGTGGGTATCTTCTCGCTCAACTCCGAATAGATGCCATCGGCCGTGGGGTGCGTGCGGTGCTGCATGAGGTAGTCCATGATGGCTACCCGTTGCACCGAGGGTTTTATGCGATGCGCCAGCAAATGGTTGTATCCGTCGTAAGCAAACATTATAATAAGTACATTTTTTTATTCGACACAAAATTAGATATAAAATAAATTCCGGGCAAATGTTTTTCGTAAAAAAAACTTAAAAGCAGCGAGGAATTTACACTCATATCCAATAATAAGGGTTTTTCACATTTCATTATACTTGGATTGCGATAATTGTCGTACTTTTGTATTCATTTGAAAACGACACAGGTAATATGTCATCAGAAACACAAGACAAGCAAGCGGCTCTTGATGGCCGATACATTCGCATGGCGAAAATATGGGCCGAAAATTCTTATTGCAAACGCCGTCAGGTAGGTGCCCTACTGGTGAAAAACAACACCATCATTTCCGACGGATATAACGGTACCCCGGCCGGATTCAAAAATGTATGTGAAGACGAAGACGGGCACACGCTCCCCTATGTCCTGCATGCCGAAGCCAATGCCATTACCAAAATCGCCCGCTCGGGAAACAGCAGCGAAGGTGCCACCTTGTATGTAACGACATCGCCGTGTATCGAATGCTCGAAACTCATTATCCAGGCCGGCATCGCCCGCGTGGTTTTCTCGGAATACTACCGGTTGAGCGACGGTATCGATTTACTACGGGAAGCCGGCATCAAGGTCGATTTCGTCGAAGTCAAATAATTCCCAACATCTTATAACAAAATCACAGTCAGCGCATAATGAAAAAGAAATCCATTGTCTGGTTACCCTTCATCATAGCCTTTGCCATCATCATCGGCATTATCATCGGATACCGCTATCCTCAACATCATATTGTGAAACCGGCCGCCGGGTCTTCCGGCAACAAAATCAACAACCTCTTGGGTATCATCGAGTCGCAATATGTCGACACCGTCAACATGAAAGACCTCATCGAAGATGTCATGCCCCAAATCGTAGGGGAACTCGACCCCCACTCGGCCTACATTCCGGCCGAAGACCTGCAAGCCGTAAACGAAGAGTTGGAAGGCAGTTTCAGCGGCATCGGCATACAGTTCAGTATCCTGAACGACACCATCACCGTGGTTGCCGTAGTCCCCGGAGGACCGTCGGAAAAGATTGGTCTGATGCCCGGTGACCGTATCGTGGAAGTCGACGATACCGCATTCGTGGGCAAAGAGGTTATATCGAACGACAAAGTATTGAAGAAACTTCGCGGACCCAAAGGCTCCAAAGTAAAACTGGGAGTCTTGCGCACCACCGCTCCCGAGATGCTCACCTATGAAGTGACCCGCAACGACATTCCCGTCAACAGCGTCGACGTTGCCTTTATGGTGAATGATGAAATCGGTTACATCAAAATCAACAAATTCGGCCGTACGACCTACTCCGAATTCATGAACGGCCTCGCCAAACTGAAAAACGACAATGCGCAAAAATATATCGTCGACCTGCGCGGCAATTCGGGCGGGATACTCGACATCGCCATCAACATGATCAATGAATTCCTGCCCAAAGGGCAACTCATTGTCTACACCGAGGGCAAGGCATTCCCGCGCAGCGAGGCCATATCGAACGGCAGCGGAGCATTCAAAGAGGCGCAAATCGTCGTCCTCATCGACGAATGGTCGGCATCGGCCAGTGAAATCTTTGCAGGAGCCATACAAGACAATGACCGAGGTATCATCATCGGGCGCCGCTCTTTCGGGAAAGGATTGGTACAGAACCAACTGCCGTTTGCCGACGGGTCGGCCATACGCCTCACGATAGCCCGCTACTACACTCCGTCGGGGCGCTCCATTCAGAAGGAATATGAGCTGGGCCACGGCGACGACTACGAAAAAGACATTCTGAACCGCTTCATGCACGGCGAATTTGACCACCCCGACAGCATCAAACAAAACGACACCTTGATGTATAAGACCCGGTTGGGACGCACGGTATATGGAGGAGGCGGCATCATGCCCGACATCTTCGTACCCCGCGACACCATCGGGGTGACCCCCTACCTCAACGAAGTTGTCAATAAAGGGCTCCTCTACCAGTTTGCCTTCAAATATGCCGACGAAAAACGCGAACTCCTCTCCCAATACAAGGACTACAAGAGTTTGCAACAATTCTTGCGCAGACAACCCTTGCTCCAAGAGTTCACGGCATTTGCGGCTTCTCATGAGGTAAAACGCAAGCCGAAAGAAATCAAGGAGTCGGCCGTGCTGCTCAACAACTACATCGAAAGCTACATTGCCCGCAACATCATCGGCGACAATGCTTTCTACCCGATATTCCTACAAGAAGACAAGACATTCCAAAAAGCCCTTGACGTGCTGAATGCCAACCAAGGTTTTCCACAGGCCCCCGACAAATAGAGACGTATGAAAGAAAAAGATATTCTGCGGAAACAGATTAAAAAGGCCGTGGCCCAGCTCTCGCCCGAAGAGAAGAAGGCGGCTGCCGTGGCCCTGAAAAAACGCATCGAAACGTCGTCGTTTTTTGTCGAAGCCCGCACCATTCTACTCTTTCACTCCCTACCCGATGAAGTGTGTACCCACGAATGGATTGCCGACTGGCATTCTCGAAAAAAAATTTTGCTTCCGGTCGTAAAAGGCGATACTCTTGTCGTGCGCCCTTATGCCCCCGACAAGATGTCTACGGGCAGTTATGGAATTGCCGAACCTGCGGGAGAAGATGTGACCGACTATTCTGACATCGATTTGGTAATTGTGCCGGGAGTCGGGTTCGACCCGCACGGCAATCGACTGGGTCGTGGCAAAGGATTCTATGACCGGCTGCTCAAAAAAATTTCCGCACCGTTGACGGGCGTAGCCTATGACTGCCAAATCGTCGCCGAGATACCCTCTCTCCCCCACGATGTCGCCATGTCGTGGGTCGTAACCCCCAATCATCTATATCAGCTTTCCCGAGACACAAGAAAATCGCTTCGGATATGCACAAATAGAAAATAAAAAACTACCTTTGTATAAAACTTACAAATCCTAAGCTATGGCAAAAGTAAAAGGTACCGTCGTCGTCAATAACGAACGCTGCAAAGGTTGCAATCTGTGCGTGGTGGCCTGTCCGGCCGACGTATTGGCTCTGCAACCCAAAGAGGTGAATGATAAAGGTTATCACTACGCCTATATGAAAAACCCCGACAACTGCATCGGTTGTGCCAGTTGCGGATATGTATGCCCCGACGGCTGCATATCGGTATATAAAGTCAAATTGTAAAAACTCTCACAAATATGGCAGAAGAAGTAAAACTGATGAAGGGCAATGAAGCTATTGCACATGCTGCAATACGCTATGGAGCCGATGGATATTTCGGTTATCCCATCACCCCGCAATCGGAAATCATGGAAACGCTCATGGAAGAAAAACCATGGGAAACGACCGGAATGGTGGTGCTGCAAGCCGAGAGCGAAGTTGCCGCCATCAATATGGTTTATGGAGGTGCCGGCTGCGGAAAAGCCGTCATGACCTCATCGTCGAGCCCCGGCGTGAGCCTCAAACAAGAAGGCATCTCCTATATGGCAGGAGCCGAACTGCCCTGCCTCATCATCAACGTCATGCGCGGAGGTCCCGGTCTGGGCACCATTCAACCGAGCCAAGCCGACTATTTCCAAACCGTTAAAGGCGGCGGGCACGGAGATTATCGCCTGATAACCTTGGCCCCGGCTTCGGTGCAGGAGATGGCCGACTTTGTGAAATTGGGATTCGACTTGGCCTTCAAATACCGTAACCCGGCCATCATCTTGGCCGACGGCGTCATCGGACAGATGATGGAAAAAGTCGTTTTGCCGCCGTTCCAACCGCGCCTCACCGAAGCAGAGATACGCGAAGCCCGTCCTTGGGCCACCCAAGGGAAACCGGCCGGACGCAAACGCAACGTCATCACATCGCTCGAACTCGACCCGGCCCGCATGGAAGAGAACAACCTGCGTTTCCAAGCCAAATACCGCGAAATCGAGAAAAACGAAGTACGTTACGAAGAAATCGACTGTGATAATGCCGACTACCTGATGATCGCTTTCGGCTCTATGGCCCGCATCTGCCAGAAGACGCAGGAGATGGCCGCCGCCGAAGGCATCAAACTCGGGCTGCTGCGCCCCATCACCCTTTGGCCCTTCCCCGCCGATGCCATATCGAAATATGCCGATAAAGTAAAAGGCATATTGGTTCCTGAACTCAATGCCGGGCAAATGATAGAAGATGTGCGCCTGGCCGTAAACGGACGGGTAAAAGTCGAGCACTTCGGCCGTTTGGGCGGCATAGTTCCCACCCCCGACGAAGTTCTCAATGCCGTCAAAGAGAAACTCATGTAAAAAACGCGACAAGCTATGGATACAAATGATATCATAAAACCCGAAAATCTCGTTTACAGCAAGCCCCGCTTGATGAACGACAATCCCATGCACTACTGCCCGGGTTGCAGCCACGGCGTCGTTCACAAACTCGTTGCCGAGGTCATCGACGAAATGGGCATGGAAGAAAAAACCATCGGCGTCGCACCCGTAGGTTGCGCCGTATTTGCCTACAATTATATCGACATCGACTGGCAAGAAGCCGCCCACGGCCGTGCACCTGCCATCGCTACCGCCATCAAACGGCTCAATCCCGACAAAATGGTATTTACTTACCAGGGCGACGGTGACTTGGCAGCCATCGGTACGGCCGAGACCATTCATGCGTGCAACCGTGGCGAGAACATCGTCATCATATTCATCAACAACGGTATCTACGGCATGACGGGAGGTCAAATGGCCCCCACGACCCTCGAAGGCATGGTGACGTCGACCTGCCCCTACGGCCGCAATGTCGACCTCTATGGCTACCCGCTCAAAATATCGGACCTCGTCGCCAAACTCGATGGCGCCTGCTATGTGACCCGCCAAAGCGTACACACGGCCGCTGCCGTGAAAAAGGCCAAGAAAGCCATACGTCAGGCTTTCGAAAACTCCATGGCCAAGAAAGGCGCATCGCTCGTAGAGATCGTGTCGACCTGTGCATCGGGTTGGAAAATGTCGCCCGAAATGGCCAACAAGTGGATGGAAGAACACATGTTTGCCAAATACCCGATAGGCGATTTAAAAAATGAATAACCGTAAAACGCAACATCGATGAAAGAAGAAATAATCATCGCCGGATTCGGCGGACAAGGAGTTCTCTCGATGGGTAAAATCCTGGCCTATTCGGGACTGATGGAAAACAAAGAGGTGACGTGGATGCCGTCTTACGGTCCCGAGCAACGAGGCGGGACGGCCAATGTGACCGTCATTCTGAGTGACGAGCGCATCAGTTCGCCGGTACTCAACGAGTTCGACATCGCCATCATTCTCAACCAACCGTCGCTCGACAAATTCGAGAGCAAAGTAAAGCCCGGCGGCATACTCATATACGATGGGTATGGCATACACCATGCTCCTTCGCGCACCGACATCGACATCTATCGCATCGATGCCATGGACGCTGCCACCGAAATGAACAATGCCAAGGCTTTCAACATGATTGTCCTGGGCGGTCTGCTCAAAATAAAGCCCATGGTTTCGCTCGACAATGTGCTCAAAGGATTGAAAAAATCGTTGCCGGAGCGACACCACAAACTTATCCCCATGAACGAACAGGCCATTCTCAAAGGAATGGAGCTGATAAAAAAAGCATAACCACGACGCTATGAAAATAGGCATCATCGTGGCCATGACATCGGAATTGGCCTGCGTGCGCACGCTGCTCAAAGACGCCCGCGAAGAGACTCGGCACAACGCCACCTTCCTCGTCGGCAGCAACGGACAACACGAAATCATTCTCACGCAAAGCGGCATTGGCAAAGTCAATGCCGCTTTGCGGGCTCAAACCCTTATCCTCAACTACGCCCCCGACTGCATCATCAACACGGGAGTTGCCGGTGGCATCGACCCCTCAACACGCGTGTTCGATGTGGTCATCGGACAAGAAACGGTCTATCACGATGCTTGGTTTGGCGAAGGAAACGTCATCGGACAGATACAAGGTCTGCCGCCTCGCTTCCCGGCCGACAAAGAGTTACTGCAAAAAGTCGAGACGGCGGTTGCCAACGAGAGTCGCATATACAGCGGACTGATATGCAGCGGCGACCAGTTCATCACCGACAAGCGAGAACTCGAAGCCATCAAGAGAAACTTTCCCGAGGGCATGGCCGTGGATATGGAATCGGCCGCCATCGCGCAGACTTGTTACCTCTGCCATACCCCATTCATCTCGACGCGCATCATCAGCGACACCCCGGGGGTAGAAAACCACATGGCGCAATACAACCAGTTTTGGGAGAAAGCCCCCGAGAAATCATTTACCATATTGAAAGAGATTCTCGCCCAACTCTAAAAACCGAAAAAACCGATGAAAAAAATTCCCAGTTTCACCATTGACCACCTGCATCTGCTCAGGGGTATCTATGTCTCCCGCAAAGACTACATCGGCGGAGATGTCGTAACGACATTCGACATACGCATGAAAGAGCCCAACCGCGAGCCGGCCATCGGTTATGGAGCCTTGCACACCATCGAACACCTGGCGGCGACCTACCTTCGCAACCACCCCGTCTATGGCAACAGAATCGTATTTTGGGGACCCATGGGCTGCTGCACCGGCAACTATTTCCTGATGCAGGGCGATCTCGCGGCCGAAGACATCGTGGAACTGATGAAAGAGACATTCCGGTTTATCCGCGACTTCGAAGGCGAGGTACCCGGCGCGGCACCGCAGGACTGCGGCAACTACCTGCTGCACGACCTGCCGATGGCCCGCTACGAAGCCGACAAATATCTGCGCGAAGTGTTGGAGGTAATTACGCCTCAGAACCTGCACTATCCGACCCAACAAACCTCTCCACAATCATAAATAATCATATTATGGCAGAAGAGAAAAACAGGAACAACGAAAAAGTGGTCATTTACAGTTACTACAACACCCTGTCCGAAGCCTACGAAGCCAAGAACCTGTTGGAGAGAAATGGCATCGACTGCTTCATTTCCAACGAAAACATGGCGTGCGTTTATCCGATGTTCGACTCAAACCTCGGCGGTGTGCGGTTGCATCTTTTTGAAAAGGACATTGCCGCAGCAGACAGCCTTTTGGCCGATTCCGGTAAAAACGACGACGAATCGGCTCATTCATAACATTCCACCGTCCTTTCCCGAGGAAATGGACTGCGGATACGGCCTCAAACAAGACCGGCCTTGCTCATCTTTATATTGCCACAATTCTCCACTCGTACAATGTCGATACACTCCCTTATTCCACCCAAAGAGACCATCGCCCAATTCAGCAAATTTATCGTCGTCGGGATTCTCAACACAGCGATTTCCCTGGCCACGTTTTATATATTATACAATCTGTTCTCGGTCAATTACACGGCATCGAACCTGCTGAGTTACATCGTGGGGGTAATCAACAGCTTTTTCTGGAACAAATTGTGGGTATTCCGCCGCGGTGCCGGCAACATGCTGCGTGAGAGCCTCGTTTTCCTGCTGGTGTTCGCCGTCAGTTACGGCATACAATACCTCTTTCTGCGGGGACTGGTCGAAGGTTTAGGAATCAACCCCAACTGGGCACAACTCCCGGCCATGGCGGTCTACACATTGGTAAACTACCTGCTCAACCGATACGTCACATTCAAAAAATAAACAGGAACTTCACATGAAACCCGCATCAAAAAATATTCTCCTCGGGCTGCTGTTCATCATCTGCATTTCGACGCTTCTGCCTATTCTCGGATTGACGCACTTCCACACCAAAGGCGAACCGCGTGAGGCCATCGTGGCGGTGAGCATGCTGCAAGACGGGAACTGGATTCTCCCGCGCAATAACGGAGGCGATATTGCCTACAAGCCGCCCATGTATCACTGGATTACGGCTCTTGGCTCGGCAATCTTCAACGAGGGGGAGGTCAACGAATATACCTCTCGCCTGCCGTCGGCACTGGCCACGATTATCATCGCCTCGATGATGTTTCTCTTTTATGCCCGGCGCGAGGGCAATTTCAACACGGCATTCCTGTCGGCCATTTTGTTCCTGTCGGCCTTTGAGGTACACCGGGCTGCAACCGCAGCACGGGTCGACATGGTACTGACGGTATTTATCGTATTGGCACTCTTCCAACTGTACCGATGGTATGAAAAGGGGTTGAAGGGAGTCCCGCTGTGGGCCATTCTGTTCATGAGCGGAGCCACCCTCACCAAAGGGCCCGTGGGCATTGTCCTGCCGTGCCTGGTGACCGGGGTATTCCTGCTGCTGCGCAAGGAACCGTTTTTCAGGGTCTGTTACAAGCTCTTGGGTGCCGCAGTCGCTGCCTGCCTGCTGCCTGCCGTGTGGTATTATGTGGCCTACCTGCAAGCCGGACAAGAATTTCTCGACCTCGTCATTGAAGAAAATTTCGACCGCTTCACCGGCAACATGTCATACAGTTCGCACAACGCTCCGCCATTTTACTACCTCTATATCACCCTGGCCGGGTTCTTGCCTTGGACGCTGCTGGTTGTTTTCTCCCTTTTCGCGCTCTCATACAAAGGGCTCAAACGACCGATAAGGAGTTGGTGGAAAGAGCTTTGCGAAAGAATATCCGACCTGTCGCCCGTACGTCTCTTCTCCCTCACGGCCATTTTGGTGATTCTGTTTTTCTACCTTATCCCCGACAGCAAACGCTCGGTCTACCTGCTGCCTATATACCCCTTCCTCAGCTACTTTCTGGCCGGATACATGCATTATCTCGTGCAGGAACATCGCAAGACATGGCGCGTATTCGGCATTCTCCTGTCGGGCATATCGGTGCT
This sequence comes from Candidatus Caccoplasma merdavium, assembly GCA_018715595.1. Lineage (NCBI taxonomy): Bacteria > Pseudomonadati > Bacteroidota > Bacteroidia > Bacteroidales > Bacteroidaceae > Candidatus Caccoplasma > Candidatus Caccoplasma merdavium. The sequence continues at coordinate 24,562 of DVLI01000020.1, forward strand.
CTTCTTCCTGGTCTTCATCGGTGTGAAAGCCGGGTGGTTCGACTCTTGGATTCCCGCCGACACACAAGATTTCCTGGCCGGGCTCAAAGGTTGGAACGCGTGGGACGTCATCGCCCTCATCGTATTGGTTCTGCTCGTGCATGAGGTTTACAAGAGCCGCGACATACAGTCGATAAGCAACCGGTACTCCTATTCGGTCATCACCCTCTTCTTCTGGGTGCAGTTTACCGTCGACACGGCCGTGCTCCCCGATGTACTCAACCGCAAGTCGGACTATGCGTTGGCACAAAGGGTCGAGGAGATTGTCCCCGAAGGAGCTGTCTACTCCTACATCGGGTCACCGATGATGCGTTTCTTTGTCATCAATTTTTATACCCACAACCGCGTCGTCGACTTTGAAGAACACACGCCCGAAGAGGGTTACCTGCTGGTGGGCGAACGAGAATACCCGGCCTTTGCAGCCCGCCACGCCGACTATGACTTCGAGGAGATGTGGAAAAGCGAACGCCGCGGAAACGACATTCGCGACATCGTGTGCATGTATCGCTTCACCCGCAAAAACGAGGCCGAATGAAAGTCTGCATTGCCGAAAAGCCCAGTGTGGCCAAAGATATAGCCGAAGTCATCGGAGCCAAGACGCGACGCGACGGTTTCTTCGAGGGTAACGGCTACTGCGTGACCTGGACCTTCGGGCACCTATGCACCCTGAAAGAGCCGCACGAATATACGCCCCAATGGAAACAATGGTCGTTGTGGAGCTTGCCGATGATACCACCACGTTTCGGCATCAAGCTCATCGACGACAAAGGCATCGAGAAGCAATTCTCCGTCATTGAACATCTCATTGCGAAGGCCGACGCCGTCATCAACTGCGGCGATGCGGGACAAGAAGGAGAACTGATACAACGCTGGGTGATGCAAAAAGCCTCGTGCAAATGTCCGGTATACCGGTTGTGGATTTCGTCCCTTACCGAGGAGGCTATCCGGGAGGGTTTCGAGAACCTCAAACCGCAAGAGGACTTTGCTTCGCTCTATGAAGCCGGCCTCTCGCGGGCCATCGGCGATTGGCTGCTGGGCATGAACGCCACCCGGCTCTACACGATGAAATACGGGCAACGCCGACAGATTCTCTCCATCGGCCGCGTGCAGACCCCTACCCTGGCCCTCATCGTCAACCGACAACACGAAATCGAGAATTTCGTACCGCAACCTTACTGGGAACTGAAAACGCTCTACCGGGAAACGACCTTTTCCGTCACAAGCGGACGGTTTGCCACCATCGAAGAGGGAGAGAAAAAACTGGCCGAAATCGAAAACCACCCCTTCACCATCACCAATGTATCGCGCAAAGAGGGGAAAGAGTTTGCCCCCCGGCTCTTCGACCTTACGTCGTTGCAGGTGGAGTGCAACAAAAAATTCGCATTCTCGGCCGACGAAACGCTGCGCCTCATACAGGCCCTCTACGAGAAAAAAGCCACAACCTATCCGCGTGTCGACACCACCTACCTGAGCGACGACATCTACCCCAAGTGCCCGGCCATCTTGCAGGCGGTCGCATCGCAACCGGCATACACGGCACTGGTAGGCAACCTCAACCTGCAAAAACTGCCCAAATCGAAAAAAGTATTCGACAACAGCAAGGTTACCGACCACCACGCCATCATTCCCACGCCGGTAAAGCCCAACAACCTGACCGACTTGGAAAGGAAGGTCTATGACCTCGTCGCCCGACGATTTATCGCCGCATTCTATCCCGATTGCAAAATAGCCACCACGACGGTTTTGGGCGATGTGAACGGCGTTGCCTTTAAAGCCTCGGGCAAAGAGATTCTATTTCCCGGGTGGAGAGCGGTTTTTGAAAAAGAAAACGACCCGGCCGAAAAAGAAAAGGAGGAGAATGAAGAGAGGGTCCTGCCACAATTCACCCCCGGTGAAAGCGGGCCCCACACTCCCACCCTGAGCGAAAAATGGACTCAGCCACCCAAACTCTACACCGAGGCAACCCTGCTGCGCACCATGGAAACGGCCGGCAAACTGGTCGAAGACGAGAGCCTGCGCGACGCCTTGAAAGAGAACGGCATCGGACGCCCTTCGACCCGCGCCGCCATTATCGAGACCTTGCTCAAACGCAACTACATACGCAAAGAGAAAAAGAACCTCGTCGCCACAATCACCGGCATCGAGCTCATCGGCACGATACGCGAAGAATTATTGAAATCGGCCGAGTTGACGGGTATCTGGGAAAACAAGTTGCGCCGCATCGAACGGGGCGAATACAAAGCGTCGGACTTCTTGGCGGAACTGAAAACCATGGTCACGCAAATCGTAAACGATGTGCGCAACGACAACTCGACCCGAAGCATCACCATCGAACCGAAACCCGAAGAGCCTCAACCGGCCGAGGGGAAAGAAAAAAAAGAAAAGGGGAAGAAAAAAACGACTGCCGGCAAAAGCAAAAAAGAAACGGCAGGAACCAAGCCCCTCGTATGTCCGCTTTGCGGAAAAGGAAAGGTCCTGAAAGGGAAGAATGCCTATGGCTGTTCGGAATGGCAGTCGGGGTGCACGTTCAGACTGAGTTTCGACGTCTGCCCCGGAGATGCCGGTGAAAAAGAACTCCGCCAAGCCATTGCTGCCTACAAAAAAAACGAATAAAAGAGAAAACACCATGCCATCAAATCCGAATGAAATTTTCCCGATTGTCGATTCCTGCGGCCACACCATCGGGCAAGCCACCCGGGGCGAATGCCACAACGGGAGCAAACTCCTGCACCCGGTGGTGCATCTGCATGTCTTCAACTCCCGCGGCGAACTCTATCTGCAAAAACGGGCCCTCGACAAGGACATTCAGCCGGGGAAATGGGACACGGCCGTGGGAGGACATATCGATTACGGCGAAGGGGTGACCGACGCCCTCCATCGGGAAGCCCGCGAGGAGTTGGGCATCACCGGTTTTGTCCCGGTTCTCATCGGCAGGTATGTTTTCGAGTCGAAAATCGAAAAAGAGCTGGTCAACACCTTTTTCACCCTCTACGACGGGAATATCTCGCCCGACCACGACGAGGTGGAACGGGGCGAGTTCTGGCCCATAGAAAAAATCGAAGCCTCGCTCGACAAAGAAATATTCACGCCCAACTTCGAAAATGAATATCGGAAGATTCTGCAACGCCTGCTTGCTTCTCGATAACATCTTCGGAGATTCGACAGCCCCCAAACAAACTCCCCGGCCGCGGACATATACCGCAACCGGGGAGTTTTATCTCGATGGCATCTCTCGTCCAAGGAAAGAGCCGGTACACACTTCCTCATAGAGGAAGTTTATTCCCAATCGAATGAGCGATAGAAGCGCAACTCATTTTGCAGGCGGAGCACCTCTTTCTGCAAATCTTCGATTTGCGACAGCAAGTGACGCACGGCACCGAGTCCTTCGTGGTTTATCGAGAGGTCATAATGAAGGTGCACATAGCGTTCGAGCTCAGGCAACTGAGCCTCGGGAAAGCATCTCAACTCATCGACAACAGATATATCTATCAATCCGTCTTCGCCCAACGTAAAGATAAAGTCGGGCTCGACGTGACACCTTTTGCAATAGTCGCTTATGATAATGAAATCGTTCGTCATAATCTTCTCGTTTTAGATGTTTCAACTATTCCGTAACTGTTCGAAAAGCTCTTTCTGCCGTGGCGAAAGATGGGTAGGAATGGTTACATGACAAGCAACAATCAGGTCGCCCGCGTGTCCCTCTTCCTTATAGACGGGGAATCCTTTTCCTTTGAGTCGCATCTTGCTTTCGCTCTGTGTTCCGGGAGCGACTTTCATCTTCACTTGTCCGTTCAGGGTGTTAACGATCACCTCACCACCCAGCACGGCCGTAAAGAGGTCGATGTTGAGATCGGTATAAAGGTCATTGCCTTTGCGCTTGAACTGAGGATCATCGGAAACGACAAAGGTAATGTAGAGGTCTCCGTCGGGAGCTCCGTCGGCACCTTTACCTCCATAACCTTTGAGTTTGATGACCTGACCGTTCTCTACTCCGGCCGGGACCGTGATTCTCAACCTCTCACCGCCCACGGTAAAAGTCTGCTGGTGGGTCACGGCCGCTTCACGCAAGGTCAGAGGCAGCTCGGCCTGAATATCCTGTCCACGATACCGGCTGCGGCGACCTGTTCTCGAAGAGGCATCGTGTTTTCCAAAAAGCTCTTCAAAAAAGTCGGAGAAACCTTCTCCACCGAATCCCCCCGAGAAGTGCGTCCCGTCGGTCGAATACCAATACCCGCCATCGCCGCCCGCAGCGCCAGTCTGGGAACCATAGGCTTTCTTCCGAGCCTCGAACTCATCGGCATGTTTCCAGTTTTCACCGTAAGCATCGTATTTTTTCCGCTTCTCAGGATCCCCCAATACCTCATTGGCCTCGTTCAGTTGCTGGAATTTTTCCTTGGCCGATGGGTCATTGGGATTCAGGTCGGGGTGATACACACAAGCCAATTTACGGTAGGCTTTTTTTATCTCCTCCTGAGTGGCATTTTTGTCAACGCCCAATATCTTGTAATAATCGATATATGACATACTACTCCTTTTTATGGTCGATTCTATTTCCTGTGCCGTCATGCGACGTCGCATTTATAAGTATGCAAAATGTATGCCGAGTGAGTGAAATGGCAGAAAAATTTCTTGATTATTAGCGTTTTTTATACTATGGGGCAATAAGCCAGGCAGAAACAGAATGTGCCCGACAACAAAACGGCATCACGTCATCGTCTCCCGGCAAATCTTGGGGGAAGCCGACAAAAATAATCCGGGGCGGCACCTGTCACGTTTATGGCAGGAGTCGCCCCGAACAAACGGGCAAATGCCCCATCACCGGCCATAACGGTCGGGCAAATAAAACCCGAGATGCGGTGGTTGGTTATATGCGACATTCTGCCATACGATGCTCATGCGATAGACAGGGTCGTGCATGAGCGTGGGTATGCGATATGAGGTCGGTGCCGTCGTGGTGAAAAGCACCAAATCCGAGGCTGTCGTGCGGTCCCACAATATGACCTCTTCGCGCCAGTCGCCCAATATGTCGGCGCTTATCGAAGGGGTTTTCTTGGAGCCGTTGCAGGAAGATACCGGTTGCAACTCCCGAAAATCGACATAGGTCTCACAACGGTTCTTTTCGGGAATCCATTTTGAAATGCGGGTTCCGTCGAGCAACTCATCACAGAGGTCTCCGTCCCAATAGATGCGGAAATTTACCGGAATGCGGCCACGCGCAATTACCTTGAAGCCATCGGTCGAATAGATATTCGACGACGCAAGCGACCAAAACTCAAATCCGCGATAACGAGGGTCTATATCGGCAGCGACACCACGGCCGGTGTCTTTATCGTCGTCTTCGCGGAAAAGGATTTCTCCGGTGCGGGCATCACGCACATCAGCTCCTCCCGCCTCCTCATGTATCATGAAAATTTCGAGGCCGGGACGGTCGGGCATCAAGTCGGAGACATGCAACGCATCACCATGTTCGAGACCGGTGCGGTGAAGCACCGTGCCATCGTGGTCGAGCACCGCCGCCCCGTAAATGATTTCATCACGGCCATCGCCGTCGACATCGGCGACCGAGAGGCTGTGCGCCCCTTCCCCATAGAGACCTTTCCCTTTTCGTTCGGAACGGTGGAACCATCGAAGTTTCAACTGCGTCCCATCAAAATCATAGGCAGCCAGGTAGGCATTGGTATAATACCCGCGACACATTACCAAGCTGGGGTGCACACCGTCGAGACAGGCTACGCAGGCGAGATAACGTTCGCTGCGATTGGCCTTGTCATCGCCCCATTTACGGGTAATGTCACGCCCGGGCTGATAGGGAACCGTCGACAGGGCGGCTCCTGTTTCCCCGTCGAAAACGGTAAGATACTCGGGGCCGTCCATAATTGTACCCACCACTTGGTCGCCGGTCGGCGTGCGATAGTCGGCCTGGGGGTCATCACCTTCGAGCAGGACATACGCTCCTACACCATCGACCGTGCCCGGAGCCGTTTTGCAGGCAACCTCAGAACGGCCGTCTCCATCAAGGTCGTAGACCATGAACTGGGTATAGTGCGCTCCGGCACGAATATTCTTGCCCAAGTTGATGCGCCACAGGCGCGTGCCGTCGAGCTTGTAACAATCGAGATAGACCTCACCGGTATAGCCACGGAACGAATTGTCGCGGGCATTGGTAGGATCCCAACGGAGCACGATTTCGTATTGCCCGTCACCATCGACATCACCCACGCTGCAATCGCCGGGAATATAGCGGTAGCGTTCGCCATCGGGACGGTTCAAGTCACGCCCGCGGTTGATGGCATGGAACGGAGGTGTCACGCCTCCCTCGGAACGGTCGAGATGTATGCGCAGATAGGGTTGTTGCCACGGGGTCACGGGTTGGGACGACTCCAACTCCTTGCCGCCGCAAAACGTCTTCACGACATAATGCGAAGTATCGCACCCGTCGGCATCGAGATAATTGGTCAAGACAAAAGGTGCATCACCTATCTTTTCTCCGTCGCGATAGAGTTCAAAAAGGGTGCTGTCGCTATCGGTCGAAAGATAGCGCCAACTGATAAAAACTCCTTCGGAAGTTTTCACGGCAACCAGGCCGCGATCGAGTTTTTCGGGCACAAAGGCTCGGGAAATTACCGGGTAGCCTATCAACAGGACGAGCGACAAAACCACCCTTGCACATTTTCTTTTCATGATATGGTTTGGCATTTTCGGGATTAGACTCGCATCATCGGGAAAAGTTTATTCCATCTGCAAAAAAAGTTGTTTCATGTCTCCCCTCTCCTCGAAAATACGGCACAAATGAAAGCCCGGAAACAGGAAGAGCCCGCAAAGACAAGTTTGCGGGCTCTTCCTGTTTCGTTATGGTGAAAATCAGTCTCCCAAATGAATTTCTCCGCCGATTATGCGGCCAAGGGTCTCGACCAAGAAGGTATGTTCGCGCTCCAAAACGCGAGCCGCAAGAGTGTCGGGCGTATCGCCGGGCCTAACCGGCACCTCGGCCTGTGCGACAATCTCTCCCCGGTCATAAGCCTCATCGACCCGATGTATGGTAACCCCCGACACCGTGTCGCCGGAAGCAATCACCGCTTCATGCACATGTATGCCATACATGCCTTTTCCTCCATACCGCGGCAAAAGTGCCGGGTGTATGTTGAATATGCGGTTGTGATAACGCTTCAACACCTCGACCGGCAACATGCGCATATAACCCAACAACAAGATAATATCGGTCTCTTTTTCGGCGAGAAGGGTCAACAACTTCTGCGACAGGGCGGCTTCATCGCCCTCGGTTTTCAGACTGACATGATAGGCGGGGATTCCTGCCTGACGGGCCCGTTCAAGGGCAAAAGCGCCCGAATTGTTACTGATGACCGCTTTTATATCGGCATCGATGCGACCTTCGGCCACGGCATCGACGACAGCTTGCAAGTTCGACCCCCCATGCGATGCGAAAACGACAATATTCATACTCATCGAATGTGCGTTTGTAACAGATATTCTATTGTGTGTGCTTCTTTCAGGGAACGCGGCACATCGATAAGACGCTGATTGCGGCTTCCCCTGAAATGCAAAGATAAGTCTCTTTCGGCTAATATGAAAGGGCCGTCAACCAAAACATCGACATAGGCCAGCAATTCCCGGGTGACCGGCCTCTCCAACAGGGATTCGAACCGATAGCCCGTATAGCACCAGATGTTCTTATGCGCCTCCTCCTTGATGCGCCGGGCCAAAGGCAGCAGCGAAGCCGCCTGCAACATGGGGTCGCCACCCGAAAAAGTCACCGGCATATCGGCGGAACGAACTCGCTCGTACAGATACTCGACCGAATATCTCACACCATTGTCCATATCCCACGACTGGGGATTGTGACAGCCCACGCAACCGTTTTCGCAACCGGCAAAGTATATCGAAGTGCGCAACCCCACCCCGTCGACCGAGGTTCCCTCGATGATGTCAAGCACCGAGAGCATCGTTGCTGAATCGTTATTTATGGACGACACGGTCATGCAGTTCTGCCAGTTTAGCGTGATTCCAACGGTCGGTCGCCCCAACGAGGTAACCGGTAATGCGTTGCAGGCGGTCGATGTGGTGACTTCCGCATTGGGGGCACACGTCGAGACCGTCTTGTGCGTCTTCATACCCGCAATCCATGCAGCGGTTCCGGTTGTGATTGACCGACCCGTAGCCGATGTCATATTTGTCCATCAAGTCGACAATATCCATGATGGCCTCGGGATTGTGCGTGGCGTCGCCATCGATCTCGACATAGAAGATGTGTCCGCCGCGCGTGAGGTCGTGATAAGGTGCCTCGACTTCGGCCTTGTGGCGGGGGCTGCACTTATAGTAAACCGGCACATGGTTGGAATTGGTATAGTATTCCTTGTCGGTAACGCCGGGTATGATACCAAATTCCTTGCGGTCCTTGGCGGTAAATTTTCCCGACAAACCTTCGGCCGGAGTTGCCAAGATACTGAAATTATGGTGGTACTGCGCAGAAAATTCGTTGGCCCTGTCGCGCATGTAAGTGATGATGCGCAACCCCAGTGCCTGAGCGTCGGCATCTTCGCCGTGATGCTTGCCCGTGAGAGCCACCAGTGTCTCGGCCAGTCCGATGAATCCGATGCCCAAGGTCCCTTGATTGATGACATCGGCTATGGGCTCTCCGGGTTTGAGTTTTTCACACCCCACCCACAACATCGACATCAACAACGGGAACTGTTTGGCCAATGTGGTTTTCTGGAAATTGTAGCGGTCTTCCAACTGACGGGCCGTCACATCGAGAATCTCATCGAGCTTGGCAAAAAAGGCATTGATGCGGTCTTCGCGATTGGTTATCGACATGCACTCTATGGCCATGCGCGGCAGGTTGAGCGTCGTAAAAGAGAGATTTCCCCGGCCAATGGAGGTTTTCTCACCAAACCGATTTTCAAAGACACGGGTGCGGCAACCCATCGTCGCCACCTCGTATTTATAACGTTCGGGGTCATCTTCGCGCCACTGCTCATGGTGATTGAAAGGGGCGTCGAGATTGAGGAAGTTGGGGAAGAAACGACGGGCCGTCACTCGGCAGGCATAGCAATAGAGGTCGTAGTTGCGGTCGGTAGGCAGATAACTTACCCCCCGTTTCTTTTTCCAGATTTGTATGGGGAATATGGCCGTAGAACCATTCCCCACGCCTTCGTAGGTGCTAATCAGAATTTCCCGTATGATGCAACGCCCCTCGGCCGATGTGTCGGTTCCATAATTTATCGAACTGAAAACCACTTGGTTTCCACCGCGGGAATGTATTGCATTCATATTATGGATAAATGCCTCCATCGACTGGTGCACGCGTCGCACCGTGTTATTGATGGCCTGCTGTTTGATGCGGGCATCGCCCGTGAGACCGTCGAGGTCGTGATAGAGATAATCATCGATGGGGGCATCATAGAGATGGGAATAGTCGGCTGCGGTAAATTTTTCGAGCCCTTTTATCTCTTCGATGTAACTGAGTCGCACATAAGGGGCCAGGTAAAAGTCGAACGCGGGAATGGCCTGACCGCCGTGCATCTCGTTCTGTGCCGTCTCCATGGATATGCACCCCAATATGCTGGCCGTCTCGATGCGTTTGGCCGGACGCGCCTCGCCGTGACCGGCACAAAACCCTTTTTTGAGAATCTTGTCGAGCGGGTGTTGCACACAGGTCAAACTCTTTGTGGGGTAATAGTCCTTGTCGTGTATATGTATGTATCCGTGACGGAGGGCATCGCGCGTCTCATCGCTCAGGAGGTAATCATCGACAAAAGGCTTGGTGGACTCACTGGCAAACTTCATCATCATGCCGGCCGGCGTGTCGGCATTCATGTTGGCGTTCTCCCGGGTGATATCGTTCGACTTGGCGTTGATAATATCGAGGAACATCTCACGCGTCTTGGCTTTACGGGCAATGCTGCGCTGGTCGCGATAGGCGATGTATTTCTTGGCCACCTCCTTGCGCGGACTTTTCATCAACTCCATCTCCACCCAGTCTTGTATCTCCTCGACACTCATCTGTTCGCGGCCGTTGCAAGCAATGCGGTCGGTAATTTTGCGAATGAGCGGCTCATCTTCACCTTTTTCGGTATGAAGCATTGCCTTGCGAATGGCCGCCATGATTTTCTCTTCGTTGAAGCCGACAATGCGACCGTCACGTTTGATAATGGTTTGTATCATAATTAGGGCATTAAAAAAATTTTATGCGATACAAAATGCAACGAAAAAGCGGAAGGGATAGGGCATGAGAGTGCCTGTTGTCCTGCTTTCGGCCCGAAGCATCGTTTACAACTCAACACCCGGCAGGTCTTCTGACTCGCTCCATCTGTTGCGCCTTCCCGGTCGTGCGGTTCAACGACCAGTGACTTTATTGAACAGACTTTATTCGAAGCTCACAGCTACGGGGATAGTTCCTGTCTTGCACAGGATTCCCTTTTAATCTCATTTTTTCGGAATGAATTTGAGAACCGAATGTGTGACAAAAGTACAAAGAAGAGAATATCGGAGCAAATATTTTCACAGAAAGTTTTCTATTTTGGAAAACTTTTCTGCATTCCATATTTTGAAAATCAATCAGAACAACAAATTTACTACCTATATATCAATATATTACAAATATAGATGGCTTACTAAATTTATAAAATCAAGAAATCAGCCTACACGATAATGAATCAAGAAATGAAAACTACCCGCGCATTTTAAAGACATGACATTCCAAAAGGAATGCACATGTACCCATCAACCTGTCATAGGGGAATCAAATATCGAGCTCATGTTTTATGGTATCGACTACGTCGAAAACCAACGATTGTATGGGGGTAATCACCGACTTGTGTAATTCTTCTCGGGGAACAAACACACGCAACCCGCCCTTGACACATTTAATATCGATGCGCTCCGACATCTCAACAGGTTCGCCATCGAGATGCATTATACCCTCACGCTCACGCGTAACGGTCAAAGCAGGGGTTTCAAATGTCTTGACATTCGGGCTGACACTAATCCATTTCGTAAATAACTGCACAGCCATAGGCAATACGTCAATCGGTGTGAGGGGGAACATAATCGTCACATCGATTTTCCCGTCGTGCAGACTTGCCCGCGGAGTAATATAGGCATTGTTGCCATATTGAGAGGTATTACCGCAAGCAACGATAAAGGCTTTTTCTTGTATCACGCCATCGGCCGTCTCGATGCGATAAACCTCATTCTTATAGGTCAGGTATTCTTCGACAGCTTTCTTTATGTAGGTCATCTTGCCGCGATGCTTGTCTTCGGCAAATTTTTTACTCACCCAAGCATCGAATCCCATGCCACAAGTGCAGAAAAATGGCCGTTCGTTGGCCATGCAATAGTCGATGTTGTCGACAATGGCATCATTGAAGATTTGCAATGCACGCAAGGGATTGAGCGGTATTCCCAAATGCCGCGCCAACCCGTTTCCCGATCCTACGGGTATGATACCCAACGCGACATCGGTCTGCACAAGCGAACCGGCTATTTCGTTACATGTTCCGTCACCGCCCACCGAAACGACCATATCATACCCCTTCTCCACGGCCTGTCGCGCCAACTCCGAGGCATGACCGCCGTATTGGGTAAAGACAATCTCCGGCTCGAAAAGGTCTTTATCGAGAGTCGTCTCGATCCATGTGGGAATATTCGCCTTGGAATGAGTTCCCGAAATCGGATTTATGACAAATAATGTTTTTTTTCGCGCCATGCAGAAAGAGGCTGTTTTTTTAATGCAACAAAGATAACCGAAAAAAACGACTTTCAGCCATAGAAAATTATCCTCCGGGATAGAAACGTTGTTCTTTTTTTCGGTATGAAATATTTTTATTCAACATCAATGAGCTATCTTTGTTATACAAAAACATATATCCTCATCTATGGAAGCACTCTTCAAAAATCCCATCATTCGCAACCTGCTGGCAATCGCCTTGGGCGTAGTTGTCATCATCAATCCGCAACTAGGTCCCAACATCGTCATCATGCTCATCGGTGCCATCTTGGCTATTCCCGCCGTACTGGCGATTATCGGATATTTCACTTATAAAAATCGAGAAACCCCGCTACCGGGCTATGTCCTCGTCGAAAGCATAGGCGCCCTCATCATCGGCGTGTGGATGCTGTTGCAGCCCGCCTTCTTCAATGCCGTCGTACTTATTGCCTTAGGCATCATATTGCTCTTGGCCAGCATTTCCGAAATCGTAGCACTTATCCGTTCGAGCAGCCTCATGCCCATTCCTGCAATCATGTATGTCGCGCCAATTCTCATTGCGGCAGCCGGACTCTTCATGATATTCAAGCCATTCGGAACGGCCAATCTCATCATGACGATTTTCGGTATATCAATGATTCTATATGGTATATCCGACATAATACGTTACTACAAATACCGTCGGCAACAATAATCCCGACAACAAACAAAAGCTGGGGCGGATAGTCAATTACTATCCGCCCCAGCTTTTTATTCTCCGTGCAGGGAACTATTCCGCACTTTTTTCTTCACCGTCGGCGGCACTCTCTTCGGGGATAAAATCGGTAATTCCCGACTGTATCAATAAATTATACCACGAGATGAGTTTGCTGATGTCGGTGGGATAAACCCGCTCGCGGTCAAAATCGGGCAACACTTCGGCAAAATAGGCACGCAAAGCCTCCTTGTCGGCTTTGGGAGAAATAGAGGCCACAGCCCCGTTCTCTTTCTGTTTCACGCTTTCGAGCACTTTATAAAGGGGTTCTTCTCCACTCTCGGTGTACATGGCGATGTCGCCCAGCGAAGTTACCTTGTCGTGGCTATATGCCAAGGAACGTTTTCCGGTCGTCAAAGCCTCTACGATCAATGCACCTTTGGCCTGCGAGACCAGTTTGAAAAGCCCGGGACGTCCCGATATGGATAAAATTTTCTTCAACATGTTCTTTTTCGTGTTTTGGTATTTGATGAGGCAAATGTAATATAGATTCCCGATATAATCAAGCCATCAATGACACAAACCCGTCAGCAAAAACTTCCTCACAGGGTTGCAAGCGCACTAAGGATTTGAGGGATAATAGGTTTTTCATCGCTATTCGTAATGATTCGTGATGAAAATTTTTCTTTCTCGACATCGGGCATTTGCGCCCGGATACGCGACACGGCCTCCTCGCGAGAGCAACCGTTGCGGGCCATGATGCGGGCCATGCGAGTCTCTTCGGGAGCCGTCACCAACCATATCTCATCGACCGCATCGGCAAAGTGTGCCTCGACGAGTATGGCCGATTCCATAAAGACGGCCGACTCATCGGCCCTGCTCCGGCACCATTTCTCAAAATCGGCTTTCACAGCCGGGTGCACGATGGCGTTCAGGCGCTTCAATGCTGCTTCATCGGCAAAAACCCGTCCGGCTAAACGGGCGCGGTCGAGATGTCCGCCGGCATCATACATTTCGCTACCGAACTCCTCCACAAGCCCGGCTTTGATTTGCGGCGAAGTATCCATCAACATTTTGGCCTGCCGGTCGCTGTCGTAGACCGAATAGCCCGACATGTGAAGGAATCGGCACACGACCGATTTTCCACTGCCGATTCCGCCGGTAATGCCTATGCGCTTCATGGCCTATCAGTGTTTCTGTTCCAATATATATTCGACACTGTCGGGAACGACTTTCACATAATAGGCGGCACCGGGAGTGCGCGTGATTTTCAACGGCAACTTTTCGGGCGCGTTACGCGTCTCGTTATAATCGACCGACACGGATACGTCTTGTGCCGAAATTTGAGAGAAACGGCTCACAGGCACCATGCAATCGACACGCACCGTTGCCGGGAAAGTCAGCAAGTTGACGTTGCGGGGTTGGTTGACAACCGACACCGAAACGGGTATCGACTTGGAAGTCAGCTCTTCGACAGGGACGGTAAGTTTTACTTGATGGGGAACGATTTTCACGCCTTTGATTCGATGCAAGGGCACCGTTTGGGTCAAAGTCTGTGACAAATCCTTGAATGCAAAAGAATCGGTCTCGACACTTGTAATCGTATTGAGCAGATATTCGGGCGCGTAAACCTGCACCGAATCGACATCGGACTGGATTTTTCCGCTGATAATGCACTGGGGAACCGTCGTTACCGAACCTTCAATACGCACCTTGACCTTTTTCCCGGGCGCCTGGGTGTAGTAAACCGCCAATGTGTCGAGCGATAGCGATGTCAGGTTGGTCGTGTTGCGCAAGTTTTTCGAGATAAGGCTTTTTATCTCCTCCGATGTAAGTATGAAAGCATTCCGATTATTGGCATATTGGCGGAAATCGACTTCAAAGGCGGGGATTCCTTCGAGCGTGTAATTCATCAACACGGCACCCTCGTCTCTCAAATGCACCGTAACCGAGGTGGGAAGGTCACAGGTTATAATGGTATTGTCGGGAATATTGGTATATTTTATGGGTATGCGATAGACCGTGTTCATGTCTTCTCCCAATGATTGCATCATCCAAAACAAGAAAGAAAGGGCGACAAACAGAAGGAAAGTCAATATGTCTTTACTCCTCTCACTCTGCAAACGGCTCCGCAGACCACTAAATTTCTGCCGGAGAAATGCCCTTATCCTCAACCGTTTTTTTCTTTTTGTCATTACAGGTTCTTCGTTGTATTTTGTCGGTAAAGATAAGGTTTTTCATCGAAATTAGACATTCGTGAAACGATTTTTATGGCAAAGAGGGTACACGACCTTGTTCCCAAGTGTCCGGCCCGAATGACGAAAGCAACGGCCGGACAAAAGAGCGACATTCCCAGAGGCCCAAACGTTGTCATATCTCATCACGCATCGCAGGGCAAAAAAGAAGGGCCGGGAGACGTACCGGCCCTTCTTCATGAAAAATAAAAATTTCTTACTTGGCAGGAGTCGTATTGGCGGTATCGGCCGTAGAAGCATAAATAGAACCTTTGTCTACGGTAATGCGCACGTTATCGGCAATTTCCACGATGACGGTATTGTCTTTGATACCTTTTACTTTTCCGTGGATACCACCGGCAGTAATCACTTTTTGGCCTTCGGTGAGAGCTTCACGGAATTTGCGGATTTCTTTTTGGCGTTTGCTCTGCGGACGAATCATGAAAAAATAGAATATGGCAATAAGAGCCACCATCATGATAATACTCGAATAGTTCGATGCAGGAGATGCTGCTTCTTGCAGGAGAATGGTCAATAATGTCATAGTTGTTTTTATTTATTATAGGTATTAGTTAATTTTAGGGTATAACAATTATCGGTGTTATTTTTCCAGACGTCCCTCTTTTTTTAACAAAGAGGTAATGGCTTCGAGCACACCGTTAATGAATGTCCCGCTCTTTGCCGTACTGTATGATTTGGCGATTTCGATATATTCGTTGAACGATACCTGCAACGGAATGGACGGGAAGGAGGTAATCTCGGCCAAGGCCACAATCATGATGACAATATCCATGAAGGCGATACGCTCGATTTCCCAATTACGCGTAAACTGCTCGATCAGGTTTTTGTTGGCCTGGCTGTCGAGCAAGGCACGACGGAAGAGGGTACGGGCAAATGCACGGTCGTCTTCGTCCTTGAACATGGGCAAAAGTTCTTGGTCGGCACCGGCCGACTCGTCGAAACGTTTGACGGTTTTGAGGACGAAGGTCGAGATTATGGGCATATCGTCGTTCCAATAAAGGCTTTGGGACTCCAAGATGTCTCCCAGATTGTCATCGGTAAAAATCAAATGGCGATAAACGTTTTTCCAAAACGTGCGGTCGTTTTCGTAGGAATCCTCGGCTTGCAGATATTGGGCATACATCTCCGACGAGAGAATGCGGTCGAGCAAAGAGCGCAGGTAGTTGCTGTCGTCGCTCCATACCAACGGACGCTCCTCCACATATTTTGCAAATGCCTTGTCACTTTCCAACTGGGCAACGAAACGGTTGTCGACCAGTCGGGTATTGGGCATTTTTTCTTCGGGAGTAGCGGTAAATTTGCTACGGGCATTTTCGAGACGCAAGCGTTGAAGGCGTGTCAGCTCTACGGGAATAAGCAGCAGCAAATGATACAACTCGTATGATTTGTCAAGACTCGCAAAGAGTTCTTTCTCGGCCACATCAATACTTTTTTCACCGTCTATAAGATAGGAATAGACGATTTGCACCACTTTTGTCCGTATCAAAGCACGATTGATCATTTCACCAAATTTATTTTTCGGCCGTAAAGGTACAATATTTTTGAAGTTTCCCAATCAACCCCCTATTCTTTTTTTCTGTAATGCGTAACATGACAAGAAAATAGACACATTTTAGTAAATTTTCATATTTATAAGGTTGTTCGATAAAAATTTATTCACGTTATTTGTGATGTCAGTTGTTAATTATTGGGAGTTCTGCCTTTATCATTTATTGCATTAATATATGGACGATGAATTAGTTACACCACTTGAAAACGACATTATTTTTTCAAGAAGCATCAAAGCCGGTAGGCGCATTTATTATTTCGACGTTAAGAAAAACAACAATGGGGATTTATTTTTGGCGATTACCGAAAGCAAACGCATCATGACAAACGAAGAAAGCCAAATGGTTCAATTTGAAAAACACAAAATCTTCCTCTATCCCAAAGATTTTGACAAATTTACCAACGGCATTGGTGAAGTCATGGAATATATCAAAAACATTGCTGAGAAAAAATAAAAAAAGAAGGTCCCGACTCTCACGAGCCAACCTTCCCAGAGCTTGAAATATATCAAAAACAAGAAAGAGGATAGTCTTATTCTATTGAGAATAAGTAGGATAAATACCAATGAAACACACAAAAACGAGAATATGTCTTCTTGACTGTTTTGATAGGAAACTCAAACGCTTTTGAGTTGCATTTCTGTCTATAAAACAAAGTGCCGGCCGATTTGTTCGCCGACACTTTGTTGTTCGTGCACTTTTTTTGTCAGGAGTGAATAAAAAAAAGTATCTTTGCCTCGTACTGAAAATCTTCTTTCCCCTGGCTATGAGTGTATTGTCTCCCTCCGAAGTTCTCGCTACGGCCGAGAACGCCGCATTACAAAAAATATCTTTTCGTTTACGCAAGACGTTGATTCTGGCTATCCTGGCCGGCATCTACATCGCCATGGGCGGTCTGCTGTCGCTCATCATCGGATATGGATTTCCCGGAATCACGGCCCACAATCCCGGCCTGCAACGGCTCTTGTCGGGAGCCATGTTCCCGCTGGGACTTATCTTGGTGGTCTTTGCCGGTGCGGAATTGTTTACCGGCAACAATGCGGTGCTAATTCCCGGGCTCTGCAACCGGAAATATGGCATTTGGCCACTTTTGCGCAACTGGTTGTGGGTGTATGTGGGCAATTTCATCGGAGCCTTCTTCTTTGTTTACCTCATGGCACACACGGCCGGCATCGTCGATGCAGAGCCTTGGCACTCGGCCATCAGACAAATTGCCGAAGCCAAAACGAGCCTCCCCTGGGGAACGATTTTTATAAAAGGTATCGGAGCCAACTGGTTTGTGTGCCTGGCCGTATGGTTGGGATTTGCTTGTCGCAGCGCGGCCGGAAAATTCATCGGGCTTTGGTTCCCCGTCATGTGCTTCGTCGCCCTTGGCTATGAACACAGCATCGCCAACATGTTCTTTATCCCATTGGGCATGTTGCAGGGAGCCGACGTGAGTGTCGCCGACTTTGTGCTGCACAACCTCATTCCCGCTACGCTCGGCAATATCGTGGGAGGAGCCTTTTTTGTCGGCGGGCTTTATTGGTGGGCATACCGGGAACGATAAGACGTCTTGTTGCAGGGACGGATTATATCCACTCCCCCAATTCGAGCCAGCGCATCGACTTCTCGTCGAGCTCCTCGATGAGACGGCTCAGGGCCAAAGATTTCTCCTGTAATTCCGTGGCCGATAGCGTTCCCGACGACAATGCGTTCTCTATGGCGGCTTTCTCAGCTTCGAGACGAGGTATGGCCTCATCGAGTTCGTCATACTCTTTTTTCTCCTTGAACGTAAGCCGGCGACGCTGTGTCGGGGCATCGGCATTGGCCGGACGGGCGGGTTTTGCCGCCGGTTTCTCTGCGGATTTGGCGGCCGCAATCCGTTTCTCTTCGTTCTCCCGTTCGGCTTTCCAACGTCGGTAATCGGAATAATTGCCGGGGAAATCCCTGATTTTCCCCTCCCCTTCAAAGGCCCATACATGGTCGACCACTTTATCGACAAAATAACGGTCATGCGAGACGACAATGACACACCCCTTGAAATGGGCCAGATAATCTTCGAGCAAATTGAGGGTGACAATGTCGAGGTCATTGGTGGGCTCGTCGAGCACCAGGAAATTGGGGTTGTTCATGAGTACCGTACAGAGATAGAGGCGGCGTTTCTCTCCCCCGCTCAATTTGTAAATATAGTTATACTGGGTCTCGGGCGTGAAAAGGAAATGTTGCAGGAATTGTGAGGCCGAGAGTTTTTTCCCGTCACCCAATGATATTTCTTCGGCAATGTCCCGCACGGCATCGATGACTTTCTTCTGGTTGTCGAACTGTATGCCTTCTTGACTGTAATATCCAAATCGAACCGTTTCCCCGACATCTATCGTTCCGCCGTCGGGCGCAATCTGCCCGATAAGCAATTTTATGAAGGTCGATTTTCCGGCGCCATTGTTTCCCACGATGCCCACCTTCTCATACCGGGCAAACGTATAGGAAAAGTCCTCAATGATTTTTTTGTCATCGAAGTGTTTCGACAAATGTTTGATTTCGAATATCTTCGAACCAATATATGAGGATTTCACAGCCAAAGTGACATTATCCTCGACCTTTTCCCGACGCGCTTTCTGTTCGAGGTCATGAAAGGCATCGATGCGATATTTGGCCTTGGTCCCCCGAGCCTGAGGTTGGCGACGTATCCAGTCGAGCTCGGTGCGCAGGAGGTTGTTGGCACGGTCTATCTCGGCATTCCGGGCCTCGATGCGCTCTTGCCGTTTTTCGATATAATAGCTGTAATTTCCTTTATATGAATACAATGCCCGCGAATCGATTTCGATGATGCGATTGCATACCCGGTCGAGAAAATAGCGGTCATGTGTCACCATGAGCAGACTCACCCGGCTATGTGAAAGATAATCTTCGAGCCATTCGGTCATTTCGAGATCGAGGTGGTTGGTGGGTTCGTCGAGAATAAGCAAGTCGGGCTCCGAAATCAGCACATTGGCCAAGGCGACCCGTTTTTGTTGTCCTCCGGAGAGTTGCCCCATAGGCTGCTCGTAATCGTTGATTTTCAGCCGGGACAGGATTTGCTTCACCCGTTGTTCATAATCCCAGGCTTTGTATTGCTCCATACGAGCCATCAACCGGTCAAGCTCCGACACGTTGTTGTGCGCCATGGCCAACTCGTAGTCCCGTATGGTGCGAGTCACTCCACTATCGGCTGCAAAGCAGGCTTGCAAAACAGTCATTTCGGGCTGAAAAACAGGCAATTGTCGCAAATAACCCACCCGAATGTCGTTGCGGAAAGTAATGGTACCGGCATCGTAACTTTCATCGCCGGCAATGATATTGAGCAGGGTCGTCTTGCCGGTACCGTTTTTGGCGACAAGCCCCACCCGTTCCCCCTCGGAAAGGCCAAAGGCTATGTCGGAAAAAAGGACCCGGTCACCAAACGACTTGGAGAGTCCCTCGATTTGCAGATTTATCATATATCAGAGTTCTATTTTGGCGGGACTAAATTAGTGATATTTTCTCGAACCTTCCTCAACAGCCTTCGCCAAAGAGCGATTTCCTTTCTCAAAAAAGCGGTTTATCATAAAAAACGAGGGCGAAACACTTCTTTTTTTGATTTTATGCTTTGTGTTTCGAATTTAAAGTTTAACTTTGCTTCGCAAAAAATAAGAGGCATATGCCTCCCAATCTCGTTCACCTCATTTCATACTTGAAAAACACCCCGGCGACATTTGGTTCGCCCACAAGAAGGTTCTCATCTTTATGTCGAGTACATATGCAGTCAATCTTCGTTTTATCTACCACTATCTTTTCATAAGGTTACGGGAATTTATTCCCTCATAGATAAAATAACAACTCCGACAGAATTTTCTTCTGCCGGAGTTGTTATTTTTCACCGGTATCAATCACACACGTTGCAAGCGTTCGAGTCGGGATAAAAAAGTACCCGACATCGTGTATTCCTTTGGCATGCCGTTTATTTCTCATATCTTTATCGCACATCATCATTTAATGCCATGAATCTTAAAAGACTTTGCCTCGTTGTAGCCGGAGTACTGCTGCTCCTCCCCTCCATGGCGCAAATGCCCGAACGAACTCCCGAAAACATTGAAAAATGCCTTGTTTTCAAAGGTCTCTTGCATTATGGTTACACCGAAGAGGCCCGGGAATTGGCCGAGAAAACCATACTTCTGCTGGGACGGGACTATGAGCGATTCGGCGCCTTGCACGAATATTATCTGCCCGATAACGGCGAACCGGTTCTGAATAAGGGTTTCCAAAATTGGAATCTTCTCGTGCTGAACATGGCGGCATGGCTCGACTGGAAAGAAACGGTGTCGGAATTTTAATGCACCGCGTTTCGCATATAAGCAATCGAGGCATACCCTTGAAGAAGGGTATGCCTCGATGTTTTCCATCTCCGGCACAGCGGACAACGACTATTGCATGCGCTGACGCACCACTTCATATATCATGACACCGGCCGCCACCGACACATTGAGCGACCCGATGCGCCCCACTTGGGGCAATGCCACCTGCGTATCGCAATAGCGAAGCGTTTGCGGCGAAAGCCCCACATCTTCGGCGCCCATGACCACGGCCACAGGCCCCGTGTAATCGGGTGCGGTATATAATTCTTGCGCCTTCTCCGAGGCTGCCACGATTTTCACGCCGCTGTTGTGGAGGTAATGCAAAGCCTCTGCAATGGAGCGTTCGCGACACACGGGCAGATGCAAAAGGGCCCCGGCCGAAGTCTTCACCGCGTCGGGCGTAACCGACACGCTACCACGCTCGGGAATGACAATGGCATCGACGCCGGCACACTCGCAGGTGCGGGCTATGGCACCGAAGTTGCGCACATCGGTAAGCCCGTCGAGCAATACCAGGAAAGGCATCTTCCCCTCCTCATAAAGCGTCGGCACAATGTCTTCGAGACGCATATAAGCAACCGGCGATATAAAGGCAATGACCCCCTGGTGGTTCTTGCGGGTGATGCGGTTGATTTTCTCAATCGGTACACGCTGCACAAAAATATTGGTACCTTTTATCTCATTCAAGAGTTCTTGTACCAAATCGCCTTGCAACTCTTTCTTGATAAGTATCTTGTCGATTTCTTTTCCGGCCTTGATGGCTTCGATGACAGCCCTGATGCCGAAAACGAGGTTGTTTTGTTCCATATAAAATGAGTGTGTGATGTATTATTTCCGGTTCAATAATTCACGGGCGTTTTTCATGGCGGCGTCGGTAAGCTGGCTACCGCTCAACATGCGGGCCACCTCCTGCACACGTCGATTGTCGTCGAGAAGTTCGATGCGGGTCTGCGTAGTCTCCCCGTCCTCATCTTTATAGATTCGGTAATGAGTCTTTCCACGCGAAGCGACCTGCGGCAAGTGTGTGATGGCGATGACCTGCATATAACGGGCCATACCGGCCATGATTTCGCCCATCTTGTCGGCAATCTCGCCCGACACGCCGGTATCGATTTCATCAAAAATGATGGTGGGCAGGGCTGTCGCATCGGCCGCCAGCGACTTGATGGTGAGCATGAGACGGGATATTTCCCCACCCGATGCGATGTCGGCCACCGACTCCAACGGCCGATTTTTATTGGCCGAGAAGAGATACCTCACCGACTCTGTCCCGTCGGCATCGAAAGCCTCTTTGGGAAGCCATTCGACTTCAAACCGCAAATGAGGCATGCCCAGCGGACGCGCCCGCTCGATGAGTTTCTCGGTAAAGCGGCCGGAGGCTTCATGGCGCACCGCTGAAAGCCGGGCGGCCAGCGCGCGCAACGACTCTTCCCGGAGAGAGAGTTGCTTTTGCAACAAGGCCAACTGCTCGTCGGAGTGGTCGATTTCATCGAGTCGCTCTTTGAGGTCGTCCTGCAAGGCCAGCAACTCTTCGAGATTGGCAAGCCGATGTTTCTGCTGCAAGCCATAGAGCAGGTCGAGACGCTCCTCGACTTGCTGCAACCGCGCGGGGTCGACCGATACCGACTCCTGACGGTCGTCGACCTCGGAGAGTATGTCTTTCATCTCGATATAGGCAGAGTCGAGGCGTTCGCCCAGCGGCTCCACCGCCGGATAGATGCGTTGCAACGAACGCAACGTCGAGAGGGATTCTTTCATTTTGGAAAGAAGGCCACCTTCATCGTCGCCCAAAGAGCACGACACCGAATAGAGTGCCGTCTTTATCTCCTCGGCATGGGTGAGCATCTCCTGCTCCTCTTCGAGAGCCGATTGTTCACCCGGCTGCAAATGGGCATCGCACAGTTGCTCATACTGGAAACGGAGATAGTCTTCTTCTTTGCGTTTCTCTTCACTCTCACGACGCAGGCGGAGCAGTGCGTCGCCCAGTTCGCGATAGCGCTTGTACTCGGTCCGGTATTGAGTCAGCAGTGCATCATCATCGGCCCAGACGTCAATCATGCGCAACTGGAAACGGTTATCGCCGAGAAGAAGATTCTGATGTTGCGAATGTATGTCGATCAACTGTTCACCCAGTTCTTTGAGGAGTGAAAGCGAGACGGGTGTGTCGTTGACAAAAGCCCGGCTCTTTCCCGCCGGGGTAAGTTCACGTCGCAACACACACAGCCCCGAATCATCGTAGTCCAAATCATTCTCCTCAAAAAAAGGCCGCATCGCATACGACGATATATCGAACGTCCCTTCTATCACCGTCTTTTGCGTCAAGTCCTTGACGGCTTTGGTATCGGCACGCTGTCCGAGAATGAGAGAGAGAGCCCCCATGATGATGGATTTTCCGGCTCCTGTTTCTCCGGTCAGCACGGTAAAACCGGGACGCAAATCGATTTCCAGTGAATCGATAAGGGCGTAATTACGGATAAATAGTTTTTGTATCATAAACCTTCGTCAAAAGGATTATTTGCGTAACGACTCGATGCGGCTGGTCTCGGTGGGATAAAGCCGGTTGAGGATTTTATAGACTTCGTCTTTTTCCTGCCGGGGAGCTTCGGAATAGATGTTGACCACCTCATCGAGTTTGCTGTCGTTGAAGAGGGGCAGCAACACCGATGTCGAGGAGAGTTCATACACCTCGACCAACTTTTTGAGGGCTTCGGACACCTTGGCACGTCCCTTGTCGACACTGAGGGCCATTTCGTCGAGTCCCAGCCGGTGATAGGTGTACCACAATTCCCTGAACGGTTCATTGCGGGTCTCGATAAAGGCCGACATGAGGGCGTGCCGGTTGCGGTTGCTGCCAAATCCCGTCCACCCGATTTCCTGGGTCGACTGCCCCATCGTCACCAAGTTCTCGGCCTGCCGGAAGAAATATTCCCCGCCTTTGGGTGAAAAGCTGTCGAAATCGATGCCGAGAATCATATAGACATAAAAATCGAGCACCCCGGTAAGGTTGTTTTCCATCGTCATCTCATTGTGCACCAAAGGGTCATACTCCTGATAGGTAAACTCAAACTCGGTATCCCTGAAATTGAGCATCGTGGTGGTGTAGGAAGAGTTGTAGACGGGACGTCGCGACTGCACCTGTATCTCGCAGGAGTAACGCGTGTCGGTCACCGAATTGACAATGATGAGTATGCTGCAATCGATTTTCTCGTTGGCGGCAATCTGTGCCTCGCTCCACTTGCGTGTGTTGATATACTCGGTAATTGCCTGTTGCAAGGTATTGAATACCTGCTTGTTGGTGCCTTGTATCTTATCACTGTTGACCTGTACGCGGCACGAGAGTTCCTGTGCCGGCACAACCCATGCCGGACAAAGTATGAGCAAAAGCAACAAGCCCCATTTTTTCATCTTGCGAGTTTTCTTTTATATACGGGCAAAACCGTTATTTATTTTATTTCCGGTCGAGACAAGCGGTCAATGCATCGACAATATCGGCAGCCACTTCGAGCTTGCTTTTTACCGGATACTCGACCGAATGCCCGTCGCGGTGCCATATCGTGACCTTGTTGGTATCTCCCCGAAAACCGGCGCCGGAATCGCGCAACGAATTGAGAACGATAAAGTCGAAATTCTTACGCTGCATTTTCGCCTGCGCATTTTCGGCCTCATGGTCGGTTTCGAGGGCAAAACCCACCAGGCGCTGTCCGTCCCGTTTTATCTTGCCCAGCTCGGCAGCAATGTCTTTGTTGGGCTTCAACACAATAGTCAGGTCGTCGGCATTGCGTTTCATCTTGGTCTCGTGATATTCGGCAGGAGCATAATCGGCCACGGCGGCGCAGCAGATGGCGGCATCGGCATCGGCATATTCGGCCATGGCGGCACGATACATCTCCTCGGCGGTCTCCACGTCGATGCGCCGTATCGAGGCACAAGGAGTGGGCAGGGTGACGGGGCCGGTGACAAGCACGACGCGTGCTCCGCGTTCGGCACAGACCCGAGCCAACGAAAATCCCATTTTCCCCGAAGAGTAGTTGCCAATGAAACGCACAGGGTCGATTTTTTCGTAAGTGGGGCCCGCGGTAATGACAATCTTGCGGCCCTTCAACGATTGACGGGAAGCAAAGAATGCCTCGATGCGCTCCACGATGCGGTCGGGTTCCTCCATGCGGCCTTTTCCTTCGAGATGGCTGGCCAACTCGCCGGTTGTCGGCTCGATGATGTGATTGCCATAAGAGCGCAACTTTTCGAGATTGTGTTGGGTCGTGGGGTGGGCATACATGTCGAGGTCCATGGCCGGAGCGACAAAAACCGGAGCCTTGGCCGAGAGATAGGTGGTGATGAGCATATTGTCGGCAATACCGTTGGCCATCTTGCCTATCGTGGAGGCGGTAGCGGGGGCTATCAACAGGAGGTCGGCCCACAGACCGAGGTCGACATGGCTGTGCCACGTCCCGTCGTTCGCCGAGAAGAACTCACTCACCACGGGCTTGCCGGTAAGTGCCGACAAGGTCACGGGCGTGATAAATTCCTTTCCCGCAGGCGTAATGACAATTTGCACTTCGGCCCCTTTCTTTATCAGGGCCCGGGTGAGATACGCCGCCTTGTATGCGGCAATGCTTCCCGTGATACCGAGTATGATTTTCTTTCCCTGCAACATGAGAACTTCGTTTGGGCGGAACGGCAAGACGTGTAAACTGTCTTGCCGTTCCGGAGGGTTTTTATTTCTGGTTGAACGAACGCAACTTGATGTTGGTTATCACATTTTTGGTGTTGAGAGGGAACTCGCCCTGCATCATCCAGCCGTAATAGCCGGTGTCGACCTTGAATACTTCGGCGACCGAACGGCCCTTGTACTTTCCAAAATTGAATACCTCTACCCCTTGCTCGTTGTAAACGATACGCCCGGCCAAATCGACATTGCGGGTATAGGTCGTAAAATCGGCCAGGGAGGCCACATCGTTTTTGAGTTGCGGATAACGGTCGAGCTGCGCTTTGAGCACCTCATAAGTGGCTCGTGTATCGGCCTCGGCCGCATGCGCATCGTTGAGGTCCTTGTCGCAATAAAACTTATAAGCGGCCGAGAGGGTACGTTGCTCCATCTTGTGGAATATGGCCTGCACGTCGATGAGTTTGCGCCGGGAGATGTCGATGGAGACTCCGGCTCGCAACAACTCCTCGACCAGCAGAGGCACATCGAAACGATTGGAATTGTACCCGGCCAAGTCGCACCCTTCGAGGTCGGCGGCAATGGTCTTGGCCACCTCCTTGAAGGTGGGACAGTCGGCTACATCGGCATCGGTAATCTTGTGCACGGCGGTTGCCTCGGGAGGTATGGGCCGGCCAGGGTTGATGCGCATCGTCTTCGACTCTTCGCGTCCGTCGGGGAAGACTTTCAGATAACTGATTTCCACGATACGGTCGGTCGAGATGTTGATGCCGGTTGTTTCGAGGTCGAAAAAGACCAACGGATTTTTAAGATTCAACTGCATGGGGCGACTGCTTAGTCTTTCAACATCATGGGCATGAGCAACATCAGAAGGTCTTCGTCGGGCTCATTCTCTCCGGGGAGAAGAATGCCGGCACGACCGGGATCGGCCAAGTCGACGCAGACTTCTTGCGAACTGATGTTGTTGAGAATCTCGACCAACTGGGTGGCGCTGAACCCGATGCACATCGTGTCGCCGATATAGTTGCAGGTAAGGCTCTCATCGGCGGCAGTGGAGAGGCCGGCATATTGGGCCGAAACCACCAGACGATTGGGGCTCAAATCGAGACGTACAAGCGAATTGGCCGGGTCGGAGAAGACCGATATACGCCGCAACACACTGATGAACAAGGTGCGGTCGATGATGAGACGGTTGGTATTGTTTTGCGGGATAACCGACATGTAGTTGGGATAACGACCTTCGATAAGACGGCACACGAGGACGAAATTGGATAGATGGAAACAGATATTCTTCTCGTCGAACTCCACGGTGATGTCGCCGGCCTCCTTGGCAAGGATATTCTTCAACAACGACGCCGGTTTCTTGGGCAGAATGACGGTTGACTCGATTCCCGATTTTACCGACGTATTCCGGCAACGCACCAAGATATATCCGTCAGAAGCGACAAAGACGATATCATCGGGGTGAATGTCCATGCACACGCCGTTCATGACCGGACGCAACTCGTCATTGGCTGCGGCAAAAAGGCTGCGGGTGACCCCGTTGAGCAATACCGAAGCGGGCATCGTGAAACGGGTGGCATTTTCGCTCATGGGCGGACGTTGGGGATATTCGTTGCCGTTCACACCCACAAAATTGTATTTTCCATTTTGGTAGTAGAGGAAGATTTCCAAATTCTCATCATTCACCTGGAAGGTCAATGGCTGCTCGGGCAACTCACGCAACGGGTCGAGAAGAATCTTGGCCGACACGGCAAAAAGACCGGTGCCTTCGGCTTCGATGAGCTCGATGGTGGTGGTCATGGTGGTTTCCTGGTCAGATGCCGTAATCGTCAACTGTTTCCCGTCGAGCGAGAAAAGGAAGTTGTCGAGAATAGGCATGGAATTTTTGGAGTTGATGACCCGACCTACGGTTTGCAGGTGCGAGAGCAGCAAGGTGCTTGATACGACAAATTTCATATATGTGTAGTTTTTTATGTTGTTGCAAGTTCCACGGCAACCCGAAACGAGCCGCCCCTATGAAGAAGCAAATATAATATATTTTTCACAAAGGAAATGCCCCCGACTCATAAAATACGCATTTGTGTTGATAACAAAAAAACGGTACCGGAACGTGCCGAACCCCACAAGCTGCCACGGGAACTTCTTGGATACCTATCGAGCCTTCGGGCCCACAGTTCCACGGGGCAATCGGGCAAAGCACAGAGGGACAATAAAGCGGCAGAATCGATTCCCATCTCTTTTCATGAAAGGCAACTCTTCTCCCACTTCCATGGGGCAAAAATGAGGCTAACGCGAGACCGGGAAAGCGGTTGCGACAAAAAAGGCGGAGCCTCCATTGTTGTAGAGGCTCCGCCCGGCGTATCTGCAAAAGTGAGTGTTATTCCCACTCGATGGTCGAAGGCGGTTTTGAACTGATGTCGTAGGTTACGCGGTTCACGCCCTTGACCTTGTTGATGATTTCATTCGATATTTTCCCGAGGAACTCATACGGCAGGTGTGCCCAGTCGGCCGTCATAGCATCGGTCGAGGTAACGGCCCGCAAAGCGACGGCATTCTCATAGGTGCGCTCATCGCCCATGACACCGACCGACTGCACGGGCAGCAGAATGGTGCCGGCCTGCCATACCTTGTCGTAGAGGCCCCAGTCGCGCAATCCCTGAATGAATATGTCGTCGGCATCTTGGAGTATGCGCACCTTCTCGGGGGTAATGTCGCCCAAAATGCGCACGGCCAAGCCCGGACCCGGGAAGGGGTGGCGGTTGATGAGACGTTCCATCATGCCCAACTCACGTCCTACGCGACGCACCTCGTCTTTGAAGAGGAGCCGCAACGGCTCGCAAAGTTTGAGGTTCATCTTCTCGGGGAGACCGCCCACATTGTGGTGGCTCTTGATGACCGTACCGGTGATGGAGAGCGACTCGATGACGTCGGGATATATCGTTCCCTGCGCCAGCCACTTCACGTCTTTTATCTTGCGGGCCTCTTCGTCGAAGACGTCGATAAAGCCCTTGCCGATGATTTTGCGTTTGCGCTCGGGCTCTTTCACGCCGGCGAGCTCACTGTAAAATTTGTCTTTGGCATTGACTCCGATAACGTTGAGGCCAAGGTGTTCGTAGTCGTGCATCACGTTCTCGAACTCGTTCTTGCGCAACAGTCCGTGGTCGACAAAGATACAGGTAAGGTTTTTCCCGATGGCCTTGTTGAGCAACACGGCAGCGACCGAAGAATCGACACCTCCCGAGAGACCAAGCACGACTTTGTCATCGCCCAGTTGCTCCCTGAGGTGAGCCACGGTCGTCTCGATAAACGATGCGGGCGACCAGTCTTGCTTGCACCCGCAAATATCGGCAACGAAGTTGCGCAAAATTTGGGTACCGTCTTCGGTATGGAAAACCTCGGGGTGGAACTGCACGCCCCACACCTTCTCGCCTTCTATCTGATATGCCGCAATGGCCACCTCATCGGTCGAGGCTATGGTCTTGAAGTTTTCGGGGACAGCCGTGATGGTATCGCCATGCGACATCCACACCTGAGTGTTCTCACGCACGCCCTTGAAAAGCGGATTTTCTTTGCAGAAACGCGAGAGATGCGCCCGGCCGTATTCACGGCTTTGGGCGGGTTCTACTTTTCCGCCGTTGCTGTATGCCAAAAACTGGGCACCATAGCAGATACCCAAGATGGGATATTTACCGCGTATCTGCGACAAGTCGGCCTTGAAAGCCTTGCTGTCATATACCGAGAAGGGACTGCCCGAGAGTATGACGCCCTTGATGCTCTCGTCGTCATGCGGGAATTTATTGTAAGGCACTATCTCGCAATAGGTGTCGAGCTCCCGCACGCGACGACCGATGAGCTGCGTCGTCTGCGAGCCGAAATCGAGAATGATGATTTTTTCTTGCATATATTTTAAGATAAGTTTGTTCGGCAAGGATTGGATAGTTGGACAAATATAATCATATTGTCGCACATGCACAAATGTTTGCTCCGGGTGGCAAGCCTCAGAACTCCGACGTGAAATGGAACCGGATTTTCGGGAAATCACTCTGGGCCATCTGCAACACATACCCCGAGTCGGCCAGGAACACATCGCGGTCGTCGCGGTCTTTGGCCATAAACTGGTATTTGCGCTTTTTGAAGTTTTCAAGAGCCTCGGCATCGTCACTTTCTATCCAGCAAGCCTTATAGAGGCTGATGGGTTCCCAGCGGCACTGGGCTCCATACTCGTGGAGAAGACGATATTGTATGACCTCGAACTGCAACTGCCCGACAGTGCCTATGATTTTACGGCCATTGAACTGGTTGACAAACATCTGAGCCACGCCCTCTCCCATCAACTGGTCGAGACCCTTGTTCAGCTGTTTGGTTTTCATCGGGTCGGTATTCTCGATATACTTGAACATCTCGGGCGAGAAACTGGGCAGCCCTTTGTAGTGAAGCTCCTCTCCGGCCGTGAGGGTATCGCCGATTTTGAAGTTTCCGGTATCGGGCAATCCCACAATATCGCCGGGATAGGCATCATCGACGGTCGACTTGCGCTGCGCCATGAAGGCCGTGGGGCTCGAAAAGCGCATCATCTTGCCCAAACGTATGTGCTTGTAGTTTTCGTTACGGACAAAGACTCCCGAGCACACTTTCACGAAAGCGATGCAACTGCGATGGTTGGGGTCCATGTTGGCGTGTATCTTGAACACAAACCCCGAAAAAGCCTCTTCCTCGGGGCGCACGACACGCTCTATCGCCTGGACGGGACGGGGCGACGGAGCTATCTCGACAAAGCAGTCGAGCAACTCCCGCACGCCAAAATTGTTGAGCGCCGAGCCGAAAAAGACGGGAGCCAAATCACCTGCGAGATATTGTTCTACATCGAAGTCGGGATAAACCCCGGAAATCAATTCAAGGTCGGCACGCAACTTGGCGGCGTCGGCCTCCCCGATATGCTTTTCGAGCTCGGGACTGTCGATGTCGCGAAACTCGATGGCCTCGGTCACAACCTGCTTGCTGGGAGTATAAAGGTTGAGATTTTTCTCGTAGATGTTGTAAACCCCCTTGAAGCGTTGACCGATGTTGATGGGCCAACTGAGGGGACGCACGGAGATTTTGAGTTCCGACTCTATCTCGTCGAGCAGGTCGAAGGGGTCCTGCCCTTCGCGGTCGAGCTTGTTGACGAAGACAATGACCGGAGTCTTGCGCATGCGGCACACCTCCATCAGCTTACGCGTCTGAGCCTCAACGCCTTTTGCCACATCTATCACAATAATGACACTATCGACGGCCGTAAGGGTGCGATAGGTATCTTCGGCAAAATCCTGGTGACCGGGCGTATCGAGAATGTTGATTTTGTAGTCGCCGTAGTTAAATCCCATCACCGAAGTGGCTACCGAGATACCTCTTTGTTTCTCGATTTCCATCCAGTCCGAGGTAGCCGTTTTCTTTATCTTGTTCGATTTCACGGCACCGGCGACGTGTATGGCGCCACCGAAAAGCAAAAGTTTCTCGGTAAGGGTCGTTTTACCCGCATCGGGGTGGCTGATAATGGCAAATGTGCGTCGTTTCTGAATTTCTTCGGTCAATGTGCTCACGAGGCGTGGGTATTATTTAATGATGTGGGTACTATCTAATTTTGTTTCTGCAATATGTCGATGCATTTCCGTAAGCTCTCTTCCCAATGAGGAATGGCCACTTGATATGCCTCTTTTATCTTTTTCTTGTTCATCACGCTGTAAAAAGGCCGTGTGGCAGCCGTCGGATACTCGGACGTGTTGATGGGTGATACCCGGCAGGTATCGATGCCGGCCAAGCGGTGTATCGTCACCGTGAAGTCGTACCAACTGCACACTCCCTCATCGGAAAAATTATAGATGCCCGGCTTGAACTCGGGCGCGCCAAGCACGGCAACGATGGCCGCAGCCAGGTCGGCCGCATAGGTAGGTGTTCCCACCTGGTCGAAAACGACAGAGAGTTTTTCTCTTTCCCGCCCCAATCGCAACATGGTCTTTACGAAATTGTTGCCGTAGGGTGAATACAACCACGACGTGCGCAATATCACCGAAGCGGGATTGGAGGCCAGCAACAACTGCTCGCCTTCGAGCTTGGTAACGCCATAAACCGAGGTCGGTGCGACGGCATCGGTCTCGACATAGGGCATGTAATGCGTGCCACTATATACATAATCGGTCGAGACATGTATCATTTTCGCGCCTATCGCCGCTGAGGCTTTGGCAAGATTTTCTACGGCACAAGCATTGATTTTACGACACAGCTCAATTTCGCTTTCCGCCTTATCCACAGCCGTATAAGCAGCGCAATTCACGACAAAATCGACAGGATTTTCAGTCAGGAATTTCTGCACCTGTGCCAAATCGGTAATATCGAGTTCCTGCACATCGGTAAAGATATAGCGACGAGTCTGGTCGACTCGGGCCATGTTGCGCATTTCATTGCCCAACTGCCCGTTTGCTCCGGTAACAAGAATTGTAGTCATGGTTGTGAATGATTGGAGATTTATAATTCGAGTTCTCCGGCCTTCTCTTGCTTGTATTTTTCCGAGAGGAGAGCAAGGAACCGGGAGATTTGATGCACGGCTTTTTCGGTCTCGGGCGATATTTCCTTTTTCTGCAACCTCAACAGGAGAATGCCATAAAGGGCATTGAAACAGGTTTCGAGTTCTCCGGCCTCGGTATTTCCCGAGCGGGCTCTCAACTCCACGATATAGGGCAAGGTTTTGAAAAAGGTGGCTCCGTAGAACGGTTCTCGTGTCGATTTCAACAGGCGCTGGTGCAAATCGGTAAGGTCAATCAAGACATTTTTGTTGATTTGCAAATGTCCTTTCTCCAAAACGCCTTCGAGACGCATCATTTCGCACAGGTTGTCATACCACTCGCGTATCTCTTTGAGGGTCTCGGGCGACTGGTCACGATAACCGTCGATAATCTGTTTCTGTATCGTATCGATGTCGCCATGGAATGCCCGTATGATATCTTCGATTTGCCACATGTATAGAAGATATTCGGCGATATTTTCTTGTTTCTTCTGTCGGGCAATAATCATGGAAGAATCAGTTTTTTTTCAGAAAATCGGCCGAAGCAATCACTTGATAGAATGTTTTGTCGGCGACACCCAACTGGCGGCACACCAAGCGGGCGGCATTGATGTCGCACAGCAACTCTTCATCGCAGGGATAGGGCAAGGCGATTTCGGTTTTTGTACCTGTCAAGAAACAGGCATCGCCCTCCTTGCGATAAGGGTGTGCCTTGAAAGGTATGGCCGTAATGTCTTCGCGCACATTCTCGGCCCACTCCTGAAACACGGTAACAGCCTGATTGTATATGAGTATGCCGTCGCGGTCGATGGAATTGACCGCCTTGTGCCATACATCGAGATAAGCCTCAAAGGTAGGATATTGGGGAGACTCTTTCCACAAGAGTGAAGAGAGAATCAGAATATTCGACTTGTAATTGCGGCTTTCGGTATGGAGCAACAAATCACCGTCGAGGAGACAGATGCGGGTATTCTCCGAGAATACGACTTTGCGCGAAAGCCCTTGCATAAAAGTCTTTGTCAGATAATCGCAATTACGTTTCTGTGATTGCAGTATATGCCAAATAATGGAAAGGATACGATTGGGAAAACGCGGATTGCTCTCGACGACAAGGGCCTTGTTCTCGGTAAGGGAGATGAACAAATCGGCTACCGGGATAACGGGCAGATGCAAAGCCTCGGCATATTCTATTTCGGGGTCGGCATGATTTTCGACATCGGCCAAGGAGGAGACGACGAAATTTACTTTCTGACCGGTCGCAATAACTTCCTGCAACGGCCCGACCAGGACACCGCCCTGTTGAAGTTTTGCCGTCAATTCGGGAGCACAACCCGAACAAGAAACAGACAGACCTTTCTCTTGCATGGCATAAGCCACACGCGACAAAAGGTCATCACCATAAGCAATAATATGAATATTATCTATCATAAATTCATGTTCTATCGACGCATGCGTCAAAGGGCATGAGCCCACTTGCCCACCGGCACCGATTTATTAGCTCACAAAGGTACGATTTTCGCTTCACATTCGAAACACATTTGCGCCTTGTTTTTATCAACAATTTCGCATTTGTTTACACTTCTCAACAGTCAAGATGCGATGTATCTCTCTGTCCAAGGATTTTAAATAGGATTTTCAGAACGAGAAGTGCAGGGCGATGCGCACGCCGCCTTTGGCTACATTCTGATGCTCACGATAGGTAAGCCGCCACACATATTCGATGCGGAGAATCTTGAATATGTTGTCGAGGCCGGCACCGAACTCCATGTAGGGGCGGCGCGGGTCCATCACATATACCGCATTCTCACCCGGGAATCGCCACAGGTTGGGATTCTGCTCGGTAAGCAACGGGTTGTTCTTGTCGGAAAGATTCCCGAAGAAACCCTTGAACGACAACACCTCTCTGATGCGCAACATCTTGATCCAGGGAATGCGGTTGAAGAGGATTCCGTTGGCAAAGTAAGTAATGTCCCAAGAGGCATAGGAATCGAGCACAAACTCCATGGGGCTCATCAAGCTATATGACCCCTCCTGTATGGTGTAAGAAAGGTTGGCATTGGGCAGAATGAGCATGGTAAAGGGAGCCTGGTTCCACACATGGCTGAACTGGAATTCGGTTTCGAGATGGCCGAATGCCGAGAACCAAAAGTCTTTGGAGAAACGGAAATCGGTGCGGTTTATCATATAGGAGCTGCCCAGGAAATCTTTGGGCGAGAAGGTATGCGACAGGTAGAAAATGGGCGCATCGCGGTTGATGGGATAACGCATGCCCTTGGTCTGATAAAATTTCTCATTGGGGGCGTAACGCAAATGCACCTCGGTCTCGGCCCAATTATAGTACTTATGGCTCTTGCCGTTATTTTCGACAAAAGGCACCCAACGGGTCGACTCTTCGATTTTATAGCGGAGGTTGGCTCCGTATGAGAGCCCAAAATCATGCTCGCGCTGGTAAGAAAGTTCGGTTTTTTGGAGGTACGAAGTCTTGGTATCGCTCATACGCTTCAAGGCCAAAAAGACATTGTCTTTGTTGGTGTACTCATACTGCTGTCCCAACTGGTTGATGTCATAAGTGTGGGTAAGGGCCAAGGAGTGAATCTGATATTCGGCCGGCGAATAGCTCTTCTCGTTGAACGAGTACTCGACACGCGAAGAGTATTTGAAGCGTTGGTCCCGGAATCCATAGGCAACATAACCTTTCCAAAACCAGTGTTTGTTGAGGTTGGCCGTCGTGAAACCGCCGACCCGCAGACGGGCGCCTTCGACGGTGTTACCGCTGATGGTCGTGTTCATGGGGCCGAAGTCGAATTTGCTCAAATCCTTGTCTTCATTGGTTTCGACATATCCGGTGATGAGTATCTTTATGATTTTTTCGAGCCAATAATACACGGGGTTGGAGCGCAACTTCTCCAACAGTTGGCTCACCATGCCCTCTTTCTTTTTCAACTCGGCCTGCCGATTGTCGTCCCAAAAGGAGGTCGGCATGACTTCGGCCATCTCATCGACGACGACCCGGTTTTCTTGGTTGAAGAGCGCCAGGACATCTTTCTCGACCGGGCGTTCGAAACTGTGCTTCCGGTACATCGCCAACCGCCGGGTATAGAGTTTGGGGGTTCCGGGCATCATCTGGAACTCCACCACCATGTCGTCTTTGGTCTTGATGCGGGTTCCGTCTTCGGCGCGGGTAAAGGTCTGACTGATAATCAAGTCCTCGACAAAGTTGAGATTGATGTCTTTGGGCACGGCCATGTCGAGTTTCTTGATGAAGTAGGTCGAGTCGAGCGTCACATACATCGTACCCACAAAACCGGCCGACTCGGAGTTGAACGGGACAAATTGCAGTTTGAGGCATTTCTCCCCGTCGAGCATGAGCGTGTCGCCCAAATAATAT
Source organism: Candidatus Caccoplasma merdavium (assembly GCA_018715595.1). Taxonomy (NCBI): domain Bacteria; kingdom Pseudomonadati; phylum Bacteroidota; class Bacteroidia; order Bacteroidales; family Bacteroidaceae; genus Candidatus Caccoplasma; species Candidatus Caccoplasma merdavium. The sequence continues at coordinate 59,766 of DVLI01000020.1, forward strand.
TTATAGAAGGCAGGGCCCAACGTCGAAAGCGGGCTCACAAAGCGGGTGAGCATCAGCGTGATGTTGTTCTGGAAAATGTCTATCTCCTTGAACACCTCGTTGTAAAATGCCGTGATACCTTCGCGGCTGAACATATCGTCGACGCCCTCGTGGTAAACGCCCTCGACCTTCTGACGGCGCTGCTCGGGATTCTTGCGATAATAACTCTTCGACACCTTCTCCCGAATGGAAACGGTAAGGATAGGTTTGCCGGTTATCTCCGAAGTGTCGACAAAATCGAAGAGGAACTGGAAATTCTTGAATATCCACTTGTCTTTCTTCTCTTCGGAAAAATCGTTCAGCGCCATCGTCATCTTGTCATACTGCTCATAGGAGTAGAAATCATGGCTTTCGGGATTATTCAGGTCTCTCCTGTCGATGAGCTTTTTCACAAATTCGACGGCGGGATTGTTCTTGCGGCTGTACTTCTCTTTCTTGGGGCTGATATTGACATCTTTGAGGATATAGTCCGACGGCCGCAAAGCGATGTTTACCACATGCGTTCCACCGGGTTTGATGGGGATTCGTTTCTCGCGGTAACCCAGCGAGGTGGCTCCCACCTCGGAAAAATCGGTGCGCGAGGTGCGTATCGTGTAGCGGCCGTTTTCGTCGGTCATCACACCCGAAGTCGTACCGCCCAGAAATACCGATATATAAGAAAGAGGAGCCTCGGTAATCGAGTCGGTGACGATACCCGTGATGGTTGTCGTCTGCGCGTCGGCCCGATAAACAGGGAATAATAAAAGGGTGAGCATCGCAAGTATGCTCGTGATATATTTACTCATCGGCAAATTTCTTACACTTCAAGCGGCAAAGGTAGAAAAAATATCGACTCCCGCCTACACGAGATTGGGAATCATAGATTCCTTAACATTCAAATCGGGTATTTTATTTATCTTTACCGACCAAACGGACAATTATGTTTTTTATGGGACAAGAAATTGAAAAAAAATTTTTGGTCATAAACAATCTTTATAAGAAAGAGGCCTCCTCAACGCATTATAGACAAGGGTATTTGTGCACCGACAGCGACCGCACCGTGCGCATACGCATCGCGGGCGAGAAGGGCTACATCACCATAAAGGGGCACACCACGGGGTGCAGCCGAGCCGAATATGAATATGAAATACCGGCTGCCGACGCCGCCTCGATGCTCGACACGCTGTGTGTAAAACCCCTCATCGAGAAGATACGCTACCGCTGCACCGGCCCCGACGGCAAGGTGTGGGAGGTCGACGAGTTTCTCGGCGAGAACGAAGGTCTCGTCGTGGCCGAGATAGAACTTGCCTACGAAAACGAGCCCTTTGCCCGCCCCGCTTGGTTGGGCGAAGAAGTGACCGGCGACGTGCGCTATTACAACTCCTACCTGTCGCAAAATCCCTACAAAGGGTGGAAATAGCCCCGGTCACAATCGGATATGGCTCCTGACATGACAACGGCGAGTAGGAAAGCTCTTTCACATTTACCAAGCCATTGTCAAGAATTGCAACAGCATAGCCCGGTTGCCCGTGAGCGACACGGTTGCATGACACGTCGAAAAAATCGGGTATGAACAAAATATTTTTCGGTTCTCGATTGGAGAATTGAAAAATAGTTTATACTTTTGTCCCCGATTTCAAGAACGACCTATGGAAAGATGCCGGAGTGGTCGATCGGGACGGTCTCGAAAACCGTTGTACCCTTACGGGTACCCAGGGTTCGAATCCCTGTCTTTCCGCCAGCAACCCAGCCACCTTGGCTGGGTTGTTTTGTTTATAGCATTTTCATCGTCATTGTCTCAAATCTCCCCGCATCGACATTTCTCCGCTCAATTTTGTAAACTGACCAATTATCCCCAAAACAAGGGAACACAAAATAATCTGCCTCCTCCGGCGTTTATCAAGAAAAGCCCCTTAACAATACAATGAACGCCAAGCCTCCGACCTCGCCATTTACCCGATATATCGACAATGAACATCACTATGACGAAGTGATTGCCCGCTTTGCCACTGTCGAACGTTCCCTATGGATAGGTACGGCCGACCTGAAAGATGTGTATGTGAAATCGGGTGCTAACGCAATTCCACTGTTGGGTGTTCTCGACAAACTGGTAAAAAGGAATGTCGAAATACGACTGCTCCACGCCAAGGAACCCGGACCGGCTTTCCAAGACGATTTCGACCGTTATCCATCATTGATTCACGGCATGGAACGCGCACTCTGTCCACGCGTACATTTCAAAATCATCGTATTCGACTTCGAGACCGCCTACATCGGTTCGGCCAACATGACCGGTGCCGGCATCGGCATGAAGAGCGACGCACGACGCAATTTCGAGGCCGGGATTTTAACGACCGACCCGGTTTTGGTATCACAAGCCATTGAACAGTTCGACGCTGTATGGCGTGGGGCTTACTGTCAGAAATGCGGGCGCAAGAAATTCTGCGCCGACCGCATAAAATAAAATTCCTCATTTTTCTTCATTCTTACAAACAACAGGTCGTCGCGCCAAGGCAAACGGGTACGTCCCCTCAGGTGTATTTCCCAACAAAAAAAACAAAATTAATCGTCAATTCGTCCAAAATCTATAAGATTTCTTTTATTTGTCAACAAAATCATTAACTTTGTCGATTCTTAATCGAAATTACCATGAAAATTGCCATAATTCAAAACGACATTGTCTGGGGCAATCCGGCCGCCAACCGCGAACATGTGGCGGAGATATTGGCCGACTGCGAGCAGGTCGACCTGCTGGTGCTGCCCGAGATGTTCTCGACCGGATTCTGCACCCGGCCCGAGGGTTTGGCCGAGCCGGCCGACAATCTTACCCTGCTCCAAATGAAAGAGTGGGCGGCACAGTATGACTGCGCCGTGGCAGGCAGCGTGGCCGTGGAAGACGGGGGACGATACTACAACCGATTCTACTTTGTAAAACCCAACGGCGAAACGACTTGCTACGACAAGCATCATCTTTTTACTTTCGGCGGCGAGGACAAGCATTTTACCCCCGGGGACAAACGGGTCACCGTCGACTACATGGGGGTGCGCATACTGCTGCAAATCTGTTATGACCTGCGTTTCCCGGTCTTCTCGCGTAACCGCAACGACTACGACCTGGTGTTGTATGTGGCCAGCTGGCCGTCACCGCGAGCCGAAGCCTGGAAAGCGCTGCTGCGTGCCCGTGCCATCGAGAACCAATGTTTCGTGGTGGGCGTCAACCGCGTGGGCGACGACCCCGCCTGCTCCTACTCGGGCGACAGCGTCGTGCTCGACGCCTACGGACACACCTTGGCTGCCTGCACTCCGGGAAAAGAGTGCGTGGCCTATGCCTACATCGACATGAACGAACTGGCAAAATTCCGGCACAAATTTCCCGTATTGGCCGACGGAGACGACTTTGCCTTGAAATAACAGACTTTATTATGATGAGTGAACAATCTGACAAACTCCTATTGTTGGGAGACCAAGCCATCGCATTAGGAGCCATTCATGCCGGCCTGAGCGGCGTCTATGCCTACCCCGGCACACCTTCGACCGAGATTACCGAATATATACAGGAGAACGAACTTGCCCGCGAAAGAGCCATTTTCTGCCGTTGGTGCACCAACGAAAAGACAGCCATGGAAACGGCTCTCGGCATGTCTTACATGGGCAAACGCGCCCTGGTGTGCATGAAGCATGTGGGCCTCAACGTGGCGGCCGACGCATTCGTAAACTCGGCCATTACCGGCGTGAACGGCGGCCTCGTGGTGCTGGTGGCCGACGACCCGTCGATGCACTCTTCCCAAAATGAGCAGGACTCGCGCTTCTACGGGAAGTTTGCCCTCATGCCCATTCTCGAACCGTCGTCGCAGCAAGAAGCCTACGACATGATGAGTTATGCCTACAACCTGTCGGAACAGGTGAAACTGCCCATTCTCATGCGCGTGACCACCCGCATGGCCCACTCGCGGGCCGCCGTGGCGACGGGTCCCGTGCGTGAGCCCAATGCCATGAACCACCAAGCACAGGCTGCCAACTTCATCTTATTGCCGGTAAATGCACGCCGGCGATATGCCGAGCTGGTCGACCAGCAACCTCTTCTCGAACAGCTTTCCGAGACATCGGCCTACAATCGCTACCTCTCTTCGGGCAAGACCTCTCCCCGGGGCATCGTGGCCTGCGGTATCGGCTGGAACTATGTGAACGAATGTTTTCCCGAGGGGTGCCCTCTCCCCTGCCTGAAAATTTCCCAATATCCCCTTCCCGAAGGATTGCTCCGCGACATGGCCGAACAATGCGACGAGATTGTCGTCGTCGAAGACGGACAGCCTTTTGTCGAAGAACAGTTGCGCGGGATTCTGCCTACCCGCTGTTCCATCACGGGCCGACTGACAGGGCTCCTGCCCCGCACCGGAGAACTGACGCCCGACAATGTGGCACGAGCCTTGGGCATGACACACACCGCCCCTTATGCCGCCTCGCAGGTGGTCGTGCCACGCCCGCCCGCCTTGTGCCAAGGGTGCGGACACCGCGACGTTTATGCCGCCATAAAGGAAATCGTAGCCGAAATGCCCACGGCCAAAGTGTTTGGCGACATCGGGTGTTACACCCTGGGGGCCCTGCCTCCGTTCAAGGCCATCGACAGTTGTGTCGACATGGGAGCCTCGATTACCATGGCCAAGGGTGCGGCCGACGCCGGCCTGTTCCCGGCCATCGCCATCATCGGCGACTCCACGTTCACCCATTCGGGCATGACCGGGCTGCTCGATGCCGTAAACTGCAACAGCCCCATCACCGTCATCATCTCGGACAACCTCACCACGGCCATGACCGGAGGCCAGGACTCGGCCGGCACCAACAAGTTCGAAGCCATCTGCATAGGATTGGGCGTCGACCCGGCACATGTGCGCGTCGTCGTGCCGCTGCCCAAGAACATGGAAGAGATAAAACAGGTATTGCGCGAAGAAATCAATTACCCGGGCACATCGGTCATCATTCCCCGCCGGGAGTGTATCCAGACCCTGAACCGCAAACTCAAACAGAAAAAAGCTAACGCATGAAAACCGACATCATATTATCGGGCGTAGGAGGACAAGGCATTCTTTCTGTCGCCACCATCATAGGTGAAGCCGCCCTGGCCGAGAACCTATACATCAAACAGGCCGAGGTGCACGGCATGAGCCAACGGGGCGGTGACGTGCAGTCGAACCTGCGCCTCTCGGACCAACCCATCAACTCAGACCTCATCGCTGCGGGAAGTGCCGACGTCATCATATCGCTCGAACCCATGGAGGCCCTCCGCTACCTGCCCTACCTCGCACAGGAGGGGTGGATTATCACCTCGTCGACCCCATTTGTGAACATACCCAACTATCCCGACGAAAACCGACTCAAAGCCGAGCTCGAAAAATTGCCGCACGTCGTCATGCTCGATGTCGACGCCTTGGCCAAAGAACACAACCTCCCGAAAAGCGCCAACGTCATTCTGCTCGGTGCCGCGGCCAAAGCCTTGCAAATCATCGGATACGAGGACCTCGAAAAAAGCATCGCCCGCGTCTTCGCCGGCAAAGGGCAAGCCGTGGTGGAGATGAACATCAAAGCCCTGTCGATAGGCTACCGGGCCGTCGAAAAAATATGATACTCCTGCCATGAAACATCAGATATTCAGCACCGAGCTTGTCGAAGAGGCGGCTCGCAAAATGAAAGTGGCCAACCTGCAAGAGGCTACGATAGGCGACGTCCTGCTGGTCGCCTCTTATCTCGAAAACGAGACAGGAATCCCGTTTATCCGCATGGACCAAGGCTCGCCGGGACTCCCGGCCAACCGCATCGGCATCGAGGCCGAAAAAGCCGCCCTCGACCGCGGCATAGGCGCCACCTATCCGGCCGCCGCCGGCGTACAGGAGTTGAAAGAGGCCGCCTCGCGATTTGTAAAAGCATTCATCAACACCGACATCTCCCCCCGCGCCTGCATACCCACGACCGGTTCGGTAGCCTCGTCGTTTGCCTCGTTCATCGCCTGCACCCAACGCGACCCGCAGAAAGACACCGTCTTGTTTATCGACCCGGGCTTTCCCATACAGAAATCGCAACTGCGCATTCTGGGAGTGAAGTGGGAACAGTTCGACATCTACCATTTCAGAGGTGAAGCCCTACGGGAAAAGCTCGAATCGTTTCTCTCCAAAGGCAACATCGCCGCCATCATCTACTCCAACCCCAACAACCCGGCCTGGATATGCCTCGAAGAGAGCGAGTTGCAGATCATCGGCGAATTAGCGACCCGATACGACGTCGTCGTGCTCGAAGACCTGGCCTACTTCTGCATGGACTTCCGCCAGAACATGGGCAAGCCCTACGAGCCCCCCTACCCGCCTACGGTGTCGCGCTATACCGACAACTACATCATCATGCTCTCGGCCTCGAAGATTTTCAGCTATGCCGGACAACGCATCGCACTGGCCTGCATCTCCGACCGGCTGTTCGACCGCCAGTTCCCGGCACTGGCCGAGCGGTATGCCGACTCGGGCATCTTCGGCCCCACCTTCATCGCATCGATTCTCTACATGATAACATCGGGCTGCACGGCATCGACCCAATACGGTTACGCCGAGATGCTCAACCGCTCGGTCGACGGCACCATCGACTTCGTTGCCGACGTCTCGGCATACGCCGAGAGAGCCGCCAAGATGAAAAAAATATTCACCGACAACGGTTTCCACATCGTCTACGACCGCGACGTCACACGCCCCGTCGGCGACGGCTTCTTCTTCACCATCGGATATGGCGACATGACCAGCGGCGAACTCATGCGCGAACTGCTTTACTACGGGGTGAGCAGCATCTCCCTGTCGACCACCGGCAGCGAACAGCAAGGCGTGAGAGGCTGCACCTCGCGCATGCGTGACGACCTCTATCCCGTACTGCAAGAACGCATGGAAAAATTCCACCTCGACCACCCTGTTTCATCAATATAAATTTTTAGAATCTACTGATACCATGATTTGGAACGAAAGCAAAGAATGCATGAGCCGCGAACAGATGCACGAACTGCAAAGCAAGCGTTTGCGGAAACTCGTCACGACCGTATATCACAACACCCCTTTCTACCGACGCAAAATGCAGGAGATGGACATTACCCCCGATGATATACGCTCCATCGACGATATTGTGAAACTCCCGTTTACCACCAAACAAGACCTGCGCGACAACTACCCGTTCGGCCTGCAAGCCGTGCCCACCTCGGAGATTGTGCGCATTCACGCCTCATCGGGGACAACCGGCAATCCCACCATCGTGGGATATACCCGGCGCGACCTCGAAATATGGCAGGAGAGCATTGCCCGCTGCCTCACGGCCTACGGCATCACCCGCAACGACGTCTTCTCGGTGGGTTACGGATATGGCCTCTTCACCGGCGGACTGGGCGCCCACTACGGAGCCGAATATGTGGGGGCCACGGTGATTCCCACCTCCACGGGTAATACCGAGAAACATGTGCGCCTCATTCGCGACCTCGGCATCACCGGCATCGCCTGCACGCCGAGCTATGCCCTCTATCTCGCCGAAACGATAGAAAAGATGGGGGTCGACGCCAAACAGTTAAAATTGAGAGTGGGCATGTTCGGAGCCGAACCGTGGACCGAAAACATGCGCAAAGAAATCGAGAGCCGACTGCATCTCAACGGTTACAACTGCTACGGACTGAGTGAAATCATGGGCCCCGGCGTGGCGCACGAATGCGAATGCAAGAACGGTTCGCACATACTCGAAGACCACTACTACCCCGAAATCATCTCACCCGATACCCTGCAACAACTCCCATACGGAGAGACCGGAGAACTGGTCCTGACCACGCTCACCAAAGAGGGTATGCCGCTGCTGCGCTATCGCACCAAAGACCTGACGTCGCTTATCGAAGGCACCTGCGATTGCGGCCGCACCAATGTGCGCATGACCCGCATCGTGGGTCGCAGTGACGACATGCTCATCATTCGCGGTATCAACGTATTCCCCTCACAGGTCGAAAGTGTCATCTTGGATATGCCCGAGTTTGAGCCGCAATACCTGCTGGTGGTAGACCGCATCAACAACCTCGACACGTTGCAGGTGCAGGTCGAAGTCCGTCGCGACTTCTTCTCGGACGAACTGAGTACCATGCTCGCGCTGAAAAAACGGCTTGCCGACCGCCTGAAAAGCGTACTGACCGTAAGCGCCGACGTGAAACTGGTAGAGCCCAACAGCATTCAACGTTCCGAAGGGAAATCAAAACGCGTCATCGACAAACGCGTCATCGAATAACATAAAACAGAGTTCCTATGATAACCATCAAACAACTGTCCATATTTCTGGAAAACAAGAATGGCCGCATCAACGACGTAGCCAAGGTGCTGGCCAAAGAAGGCATCAACATGCAGGCATTCAGCATGGCCGAGACGGCCGACTTCGGCATTCTGCGGCTCATCGTCTCCGACGTGGAGAAAGCCGTATCGGCCCTGCGGGCAGCCGACTTTGCCGTGATGCTCACCGATGTCGTGTGCATACAATGTGCCAACACCCCCGGCTCCCTGTCGAAAATTCTCGACTATCTTGCCCTCGAAAATATCTTCATCGAATATATGTACGCCTTCTCCGAGGGCGACACGGCACGCACCATCATTCGGCCCACCGACCTGTCCAGGTGCATCGAAATTCTCCAAAAGAACGACTGCCGCATTCTCGACAAATACAGCATCTGATTTCCCGCCCCCGCTGAAAAGGTCCAAAAGCCGGATACTCCATGATATGGAGTATCCGGCTTTTCAGGTTTTACGGCATGGCTCACTGCGACCTATTCGAGCCCCTCGACAGGAAGTTCACAACTCTTGCGGTAGCCCGACGAAGTCATCAAAGCGACCAGCTCGCCCTGCTCATTGGTTATGCGCACCTCGATGCAGGGAATCTTTTTATGATTGACCACCTCCACGGCTTCGGCATAGAGGTACCCGGCCGACTCGGAACGGAAAAACGTGACATTCGATGTGACGGAGAGCGTGAGAGCCTTACGGCTGTTGGCGGCAGCGGCAAAAGCCAAGTCGGCCAAGGTAAAGAGCGCTCCGCCCTGGCACACCCCGCCACCGTTGAGATGGCGCGGCTCAATGAGCATGCGGGCCCGGGCTTGGCCCTCTTTTATTTCGAGCAACTCTACACCCGACTCGGCGGCAAAGCGGTCATTTTCTGAAAGGAACTCTTTGAGTGTCATGGCTTTTCGGTGTTTTTGTTCGCACAGGTATGGAGAAAATCCAACACATTGCGGCGTATATCGTCGATTTCTTCTGTCGTAAATGTCCGGAATGAATGACCGGCACCGGGATAGACCACCAAACGATGTGGGGTGTCGGCCTTGGCAAGGGCCCGCGCCAACTTGCGAGACTGCTTCAAAGGCACCACCTTGTCTTTGTCGCCATGCAACAAAAGGGTGGGAACCGCCCCTTCGCCCACATAGGTCATCGGAGAATAGTAACGGCAAGTCGAATTGACCCGTCTCCGCCTCCGCTCGTCGCCCGAAAAGACCGAGAGCATCATCTCCCGTTCGCGGTAAAGTGCCGGAGCCGCCATTTTCACCAGCCCCAACGACAAGGGGTCGAGGTGTGTGCGGAACAACTTATTGAGATGGGTAGGCCCGTAATCGTCTATCACATAATCGACTTGTGCGGGATAGGACGACAAGAGCGAATCTCCACGGAAAAGCGTGTCGGGCGTATAAGCGGCCAACAGCGAGAGATGCGCACCGGCCGAGGCCCCCCACAGGCCGATGCGATGAGGGTCGAGACGGTACTCCCGGGCATGCGCCCGCACCCATCGAATGGCATCTTTGCAATCGGCAATAGCACGCGGGAACGAGGCTTCTCCGCTCAACGTGTCGGCCAGGAGATATTCGATGCTCACCACGGCGTAGCCTTCATCGAGTACAGCACGAAGCACCTCTTCCATATAAGGAATGACAAAAGCCTCCTTGCTGCCGGTCACCCACGACCCGCCGTGTATATACACAATCACAGGATAGGGCCGCGACAGGGTCGTATCGGGCGGCAAATAGATGTCGAGTTTCATCGAGAGGCTGTCGACGGTTTTATAGGCGACATCACGCCAAACCGGGGCAACCGGCCGGGCAAAAAGTTGCCCCGGCAGAGCAAACAGAATCAAAAACAAAAGTAAAATAATCCGTCTCATAGAAATACAAATATACACCGATATACCCATAAACAATCCGCAAGAAGAAATTATTTACAAAAAAAATTCCCCGAAGGGAATTTTCTTTTCCAAAACGACTCGGAACAAACACAAATAATATTATGACGCGGACTATTCTTCTTTGCGGTGAATCGACCCTTTCACGTCGTTCAGGTCGACAAAGCGATTGACAATGGCATATATGGTGAGACCGGCTGCGCTGTGTATCTGCAACTTGGCAGCGATGTTGCGACGATGGGTAATCACCGTGTGTGTCGAGAGGCACAGTTTCTCGGCAATCTGTTTGTTGGTCCACCCCTTGACGACCCCGATGATAATCTCCTTCTCCCGCTCGGTAAGCGGTTCGTGGGTCGACTCCTGCACATCGGCTTTGTGCAGTTTTTCAATCTTTTCCCGAATAACCTCGGCCGTATCGTAGATGGTAATGATTTCGTCATACCCTTTCAGTGTGGAGACATCGGCCAGCGTATATTGCAATGCGATACATTTCAGTCCCTCACACTCTTTTCTTATCTGTTGCAGCGAGAAGGCACCGGGAATGAGCGGGTTGATTATCAACATGTCGGGCTTGCGCCAAGAGAGTGTCGACGGCAACTGGGACACATCGGTAACCTCTATCATCTCGATATTGAGCGACGGGAGACGCCGCAACACCGAGAGTATGCCGCTGCGTATGATGAGCGACGGCTCGACAACCGCAATTTTCAACAACGACTTCATAGACCTTGCGCCCTTTCCTGTTCGAGCCTCATGACGGCGGGAATAAACAACGTGTTCTCGATATAATTGTGCGAAGCCAAATCTTCTTCACAGGTGAATATGTCGAACAAGACCGAGTTCAACTCGTTACTGCTCTCGGCAGGATAGTATTTGATGAGGATATTTTTCAACTCGCCGAGCTTGGCCTCGACCTGGTCGTGCTGCCGGCTGAAAACATCGATGCTGTACCCCGACGGCAGCGGTTCCATACGGAGAAGCGCCGTAACATAGGGATAGACGGTCTGCTCTTCGTAGTGCATGTGTTTCTGCACTTCGGCCGCATACTCGTCGAAGAAACACAAGATGGCAAACGACACATCTTTCTGCCCGCAATCGATGGCGTCGAGAAGGCGGCGACGAATGGCCGGCAACTTGAATTGCAGGAAATAATCGTGAGAGTTGTGCAGGTATTGCATCATTGCCTCTATCGAAAACGAGGAAGCTTCGGCCTCGGTGTGGTCTTCGTCGAGAAGGCAGTTGGTAATCGACAAGAAAGTATCGACATCGACACCGTTGTCGCGGCACACTTCTTCTATCGTTTTGTCGCCAAACCCCAGCGGTATTCCGAATCGGCTCATAACCAGCAATATCGGATAGTTCTCGCACACCAACACGCTCATGGGGTCGGTTTTCTTGTATTTGCCCAGTCTGTACATCATCGGTTGTATTGCATGTATATCGGTCATACAAATATAACACATTTAGAGGTAGTTTCTTTTTCCGATTTTCATTTTTCTATAAAACGGCCGCCAAGGAGGGCTCCGAAAAGGTATCCGACCGACGGTTGCAAAAGCGTTCGCACTGCATCGTCAGGTCATATCCCAGCATCACCCCCAACATGAAATCTTCTTCGGGGGTGAGCCGGTGCAAAGGTTTGGAGATAAAATGACGCACCACATCGAGACACTGTCGCCTGCCGAAGTAGAGATTTACCTTGTCGGTCCCTGCCGGTTGTTCCACATAATCGATACACTGACTTTTGAGACGGTCGATGAGAAGCCGGGCGCAATCGCCACTCATGGTACACAAGACCAGATGACGTACCCCCTTCTTCAACTCATAAATCTGGTGAAAATAGAGCTTCATCGCCCCGAAGCGGTCATACTCCTCCATGCTCATAAAGCGCCGTCGTTTTTAAGTGCCGATACCCACCGTTCGATACGACCGTCGGTCAAAGCGCTCTCATTGCACTCATCGATGGCAAGCCCCACGAATTTTCCTTCTTTGCATACCTTGGAATCGGTTACCGCATACCCTTCGGGCGTATAGGCTCCGACCCAACGACAACCGTTCCCGGCCAAGGCTTCATAGATGAGACCCACTCCATCGCAGAAAGTATCGGGATATGACTCGGCATCACCACAGCCAAACAATCCGATTTTCTTGCCGGTCAAATCCTGTTTTTTCAGTGCATCGAGAAAATCATACCAATCGTCCTGCAACTCTCCGTCACCCCAAGTTGATGTACCCAACAACAAGAGGTCGTACCGGTTCACCACATCGGCTCCGGTATTGCCCACATTGTGTATATCGGCAGCCGCAACACCAAGTACCGCGGCAATCTTTCCGGCCAACTCCTCGGTCGTTCCGGTCGTACTTCCAAAAAATATTCCTGTCATGGCTTTTGTTTTTAAGTGTATGGCAAAGGAACAGAAATACGGGGAAAAAGGAAATCCCTCAATCGCATGAAAAAAGAGTCTACTTCTACCTACTTGTATGTATAAAAATAAGCCCTGTTTCTCCAAACAAGGCTTATTCCGGATTTTCCGCTCGTCTCGGAAAATCCTCTCTCTATGCAACAGAGTAAAAAAGCTTCAATAACTTTTAATGTGGACGTTCTTGACGGCACGTCCCGACGGGTCGTTGAGTTTCTTGAACGACTCGTCCCACTCCAAGGCCGTGGCGGTGCTGCAAGCGACCGAACGTTCGGACGGAACGCTGCGGGCAGCCGATGCCGAGGGGAAATGACTTTCAAATATCGAACGGTAGTAATACTCCTCCTTGTTCATGGGCGGGTTGATGGGGAAGCGTTCGACAGCATGGGCCATCTCCTCGTCGGAGACCCGTTCGGAGGTTATCTGTTTGAGCACATCAATCCAACTGTACCCCACACCGTCGGAGAACTGCTCCTTCTGACGCCAGGCCACGCTCTCGGGCAGCATATCTTCAAAGGCTTTGCGGAGCACCCATTTCTCCATCTTTCCGTTTTTTGCCATCTTCGCTTCGGGGTTGATGCGCATGGCCACGTCCATAAATTCCTTGTCGAGGAAGGGTACCCGCCCCTCGACCCCCCAGGCCGAGAGTGATTTGTTGGCCCGCAGACAATCATACAAGTGCAACTTCGAGATTTTACGCACGCACTCCTCATGGAAAGCCTGTGCATTGGGGGCCTTGTGAAAGTAGAGATAACCGCCGAAAATCTCGTCGGCACCTTCGCCCGAAAGTACCATCTTGATACCCATCGACTTGATGACCCGCGCCAGCAGGTACATCGGAGTCGAGGCACGCACGGTGGTTACGTCGTAGGTCTCGATGTAGTAAATCACATCGCGCAGGGCATCGAGGCCCTCCTGTATGGTGAAGTTTATCTCGTGATGCACGGTTCCGATGTAATCGGCCACCTTGCGGGCCGCTTCCAAGTCGGGGGCCCCTTTCAGTCCCACGGCAAACGAGTGCAACTGCGGCCACCACGCCTCACGGGTGTTGTCGGTCTCGACACGGCGGGCGGCATACCGCTTGGCCACCGCCGACACAATCGACGAGTCGAGCCCGCCCGAGAGCAGCACGCCATAGGGCACGTCGCTCATCAATTGACGTTGAACCGACTGGCAAAGGGCTTCGCGCAGCTCGGCAATGTCGGCGCCGTTGTCTTTTACATTGTCGTATTGCTCCCAGTCGCGTTTGTACCACCGTTCCATGCGACCCGAACGGCTGTCGTAGTAATGGCCGGGAAGGAAAGGCTTGTACTCGGAGCAGAACCCTTCGAGCGCCTTCAACTCCGAAGCCACATAGATGCGCCCCGCATCGTCACTCCCCATGTAGAGAGGTATGACACCGATGGAATCGCGGGCGATGAGGAAACGGTCGTTCTCTTCGTCGTAGAGAGCGAAGGCAAAGATGCCGTTAAGGTCTTCGAGGAAATCGATACCTTTCTTCTGATACAGGGCCAAGATGACTTCACAATCGGAACCAGTCTGGAACGGATAATCCTTGCAGATGCCGTTGCGAATGGCACGGTGGTTATATATCTCACCGTTGACCGAGAGAATGAGTTTGCCATCGGGACTCTTCAAAGGCTGCCCGCCCGACGCGGGGTCGACAATCGAGAGACGTTCGTGGGCCAATATCGCCGTTTTACCGACATAAATGCCCGACCAGTCGGGTCCGCGATGACGAATGCGACGCGACATGGTCAGAACCTGCGAGCGCAACTGCTCAGGTTCGCTGCTTATATTGAATATTCCTACTATTCCACACATGATATACTTATTTTTTGTCCGACAAATAACGGTCGATGGCAGCAGCTGCCTTACGACCCGACGCGATGGCTCTCACTACCAGGCCGGCACCGTAAGAGGCGTCGCCGGCGGCAAAGACCTTATCGACCGAGCTCTTGTTCTCGGCATCGACGGCAATATTCTTGCGAGCATCGAGTGCCACGCCGAGGTGCTCGACCAGCCCCTCGTAAACGGGGTGCACAAAGCCCATGGCCAGGAATACCAGGTCGACGTTCAATATCTCGGTATCGGCGGCCCGTTGCATGGTCATGCGGCCGTCTTCGCCCTTGGTCCAGGTAACGGGTGCCACCTCGACCTGTTTCAGAATGCCGTTCTCTCCGATGAACCGCACGGTATCGAGGCTCCATCGGCGCTCACACCCTTCCTGATGGGAAGAGGAGGTTTTGAGTACCTGCGGATAATTGGGCCAGGGTGTGGCAGGATTCTTGCCAACAGGCGGCTTGGGCATGATCTCGATTTGCATCACGCTCTCGGCACCTTGGCGTATGGCCGTTCCCACACAGTCGGAGCCCGTGTCGCCACCACCGATGACGAGGACCCGTTTTCCCTTGGCCGAGATGAGAGCCTCGGGCGCAATCTTTTCGCCGGCGATGATGCGATTCTGCTGTTTCAGCAATTCAAGGGCGAAATAGACGCCTTTCAGGTCCCGCCCCTCGACCGCCAGATTGCGGGGCTCTCCCGAACCGATGGCCACACACACGGCATCGTAGTCGGCCAGCAGGGTAGCCAACTGTTTCTTGTCTTTGCCCACCGGGGTATTGCAGATGAAGGAGATTCCCTCCTTTTCGAGCAATGCCAAACGACGGTCGATAACGTTTTTGCTCAGTTTAAAGTCGGGTATGCCCAGTCGCAACAGGCCGCCGATGCGCTCATCTTTTTCATACACGTCGACCGTGTGGCCCTTGCGGTTGAGCTGGTTGGCACAAGCCAGGCCGGCCGGTCCCGAACCGATGACAGCCACCCGTTTGCCGGTGCGGGTACGCGGCGGACAAGCCTCGACATATCCCTCGGAAAAAGCCTTTTCGATAATGGCGGCCTCGTTGTTGCGAACGGTAACCGGCGCATCGGCCGACAACATGAGTACACACCCCTTCTCGCAAAGAGCCGGGCACACTCTGCCCGTAAACTCGGGAAAGTCATCGGTCTCCTGCAACAGGCGGTAGGCTTCGCGCCAGTTGCCCTTGTAGACCTGGTCCTGCCACTCTGGCTGCCGGTTTCCCAGCGGACAGTTCCAGTGACAGAACGGAACGCCGCAGTCCATGCACCGGGAGGCTTGCTGATGGCACTCCTCATCGTTGAAGGTGAGCTCGACCTCGGCAAAATCATATTTTCTTTGCTGGACGGGCCTGTATCCCGCCTCTTTTCTATTTATGCTAAGAAATGCTTTCGGATTTCCCATGATTCTTACTTTTTTACTGGTTGCACTGAGTTGTTAATAGTCCCGTTCGACATTGGCGATTTTCTGTTGCAGCAATTTCATCTTCTCTTCGTTCATCACCTTCTTGTATTCGATGGGCATAACCTTGATGAATTGCGACACATACTCTTCCCAGTTTTCGAGCATGCGCAAAGCGAGCGGACTCTGGGTATATTCATAATGGCGGGCAATGAGCCGATGCAACTCCTTGTTGTCGGAAGTTTCTTCTATGAGCGAAAGTTCTACCATCTCCATATTGCAGAAGAAGTCGAAGTTCTCGTCCTTGTTCCATACATAAGCAATACCACCACTCATACCGGCGGCGAAGTTGCGACCCACGCTTCCCAGGACGACAGTGCGTCCGCCGGTCATATACTCGCAGCAGTGGTCGCCGGCGCCCTCGACAACAGCTATCGCACCGCTGTTGCGCACGCAGAAGCGCTCACCTACCCGGCCGTTGATATAGACCTCACCCGCCGTAGCTCCGTAGAGCAGGGTGTTGCCGGCAATGATATTTGCCTCGGGCTGGAATGTAGAGCCCTTGGGGGGAACGACAATAATCTTTCCTCCTGAGAGGCCCTTGCCCAGATAGTCGTTGGCTTCGCCCGAAAGGCTGAACGTGACCCCGTGTGCCAGGAAAGCGCCGAAGCTCTGACCGGCCGACCCGGAGAAGTTGCAACGAATCGTGTCGTCGGGCAAACCTGCATTACCAAAACGCGAAGCGATCTCTCCCGACAGCATGGCGCCGGTCGAACGGTCGGTATTGCAGATAGGCAAATGCAACTCAATGGGCATCAGCGATTTGAGAGTAGGCAGCGCAGCTTTTATCAGGCGTTGGTCGATGACATCGTCGATATGATGCGACTGCTCCTTCACTTTGCGACAAGCATATTTTTCGGCCTCGACAGGACGGTATAATATGCGCGAAAGGTCGAGTTTGTCGATGGTATGGTCCCCTACGGCAGGTTTGGGAACGAGCAGGTCGGAGCGGCCGATAATATCGTCCATGCGGGTGAAGCCCATCTCGGCCAGCCACTCCCGCACCTCCTGTGCCAGGAAAGTAAAGAAGTTGATAAGGTATTCCGAGCGACCGATGAAGCGGCGGCGCAACTCTTCGTTCTGGGTGGCCACACCCATCGGGCAGGTATTCAAGTGACATTTGCGCATCATGACGCACCCCAATACAATGAGCGCACTGGTGGCAAAGCCAAACTCCTCGGCTCCCAGCAGGGCTTGTATGATGACATCGCGTCCGGTCTTCAACTGGCCATCGACCTGCAAGGTCACCTGCCCGCGCAAATTGTTGAGGACAAGGGTCTGCTGCGTCTCCGAGAGACCTATCTCCGACGGAAGTCCGGCGTGCTTGATAGAGCTGGCCGGGCTGGCACCCGTACCACCTTCACAACCGCTGATGACAATCATGTCGGCCTTAGCCTTGGCCACACCGGCAGCGATGGTTCCCACACCGCTCTCGGATACGAGTTTCACGCTGATGCGGGCCCGCGGGTTGACGTTTTTGAGGTCGAAGATGAGCTGTGCCAGGTCTTCGATGGAGTAAATATCGTGATGAGGAGGCGGCGAGATAAGCGAGATGCCGGGTATCGAGTGGCGCGTGTGGGCGATGACCTCGTTGACCTTGAAACCGGGCAACTGCCCGCCTTCACCGGGCTTGGCTCCTTGTGCCACCTTGATTTGTATTTCATCGGCATTGACGAGGTATTCGGCCGTCACACCGAATCGGCCCGATGCCACCTGCTTGATGGCACTGCGCGCCGACGTTCCGTCTTCACGGGGGTGAAAACGTTCGGCATCTTCACCGCCCTCGCCGGTGTTGCTCTTTCCGCCCAACTTGTTCATGGCGATGGCCATTGCCTCATGAGCCTCCTTGCTGATGGAGCCGAACGACATGGCTCCGGTGACAAACCGGCGGGTAATGGCCTCGACCGGCTCTACGAGCGAGATGTCGATGGGGTTGCGCTTGAAGTCGAGACGGTCGCGCAGGAACACGGGTTGAGACTTGCCGTCGACCATGGCCGTGAATTCCTTGAACTTTTTATAACTTCCCAAGCGGGTGGCCAGTTGCAAGGTCGATATGGTCTCGGGGTTCCAGGCATGGAACTCGCCGTTCTTGCGGAAACTGTATATGCCGTTGTGGTCGAGGTACTGCTCACGCTCGACATAAGCGTCGGTATGGAACTTGACAATGTCGCGGTATATCTCTTCGAGCGTCACCCCACCTATCTTCGAGGTGGTGCCGCAGAAATAGCGGTCGATAAGCTCCTGCGAGACACCTACGGCCTCAAAGAGCTGCGCGCCCCGGTAGCTGCCCATGGTCGATATTCCCATCTTGGAAATGACTTTGAGCAAGCCCTTGTTCACAGCCTTCAAATAATTTTTCTCGGCGGTATGATAGTCGAGTTGTATTTCTTTGTCTTTGACCAGACGGTCGATGACGGCAAAAGCCATATAGGGATTGACGGCACTGGCTCCATAGCCGAGCAACAAGGCAAAGTGCATGACCTCACGGGCCTCTCCGGTCTCGACGACGATCGCCGTCTGCACCCGCAGACGTTTCGATATAAGGTGGTTATGGACAGCCGAAACGGCCAACAACGACGGTATGGGTACTTGTGTTTCGTCGGCTCCGCGGTCGGAAAGTATGATATAGTTGAAGTCTTCTTTCACGGCATTTTCGGCTTCGGAACAAAGGCGTTCTATTCCCTTTTCGAGACCTTCGGCCCCGGTGGCAATGTCGAACGTCATGGGCAGGGTTATCGTGCGGAACCCTTTGTAACGGAGATTACGCAATATGTCGACATCGGTGTTGGTGATAACAGGCGATTTGATGTTGACCATCTTGCACAACTCGGGCGACTGCACCAGCAGGTTCTTGTTGATGACGCCGATGTAGCTGCTCAGCGACATGACCAACTCTTCGCGTATGGGGTCGATGGGCGGGTTGGTGACCTGCGCAAACTGCTGACGGAAATAGTTGAACAACAACTGGGGTTTCTGGGAGAAGAGAGCCAGCGGCGTGTCATTACCCATCGAGGCGATGGGTTCCTTGCTGTCGGTGGCCATGGGTACGATGATGCGCTCGACATCTTCTTTGTGAAAGCCGAAGGTGTGCAGGCTGGCAGGATAGTCGGCCACGTCGTGGCGCACGGTGCGGCCCGAACTGATGGTGTCGAGTTTCACCCGGTTTTTGGAGAGCCACTCGCGATAGGGATAGGCACCGGCCAGCTGTTCTTTCAGCTCTTTGTCATGATATACAACCCCTTTCTCGGTATCGACAAGCAGGAGTTTTCCGGGTTGCAGACGTCCCTTCTCCTTGATGTCGGCTCCATCGAAGGCCAGCACACCGGCCTCGGAAGCGATGACCATCATGTCGTTCTGCGTAATGAGGTAACGTGCCGGACGCAAGCCGTTGCGGTCGAGCATACCGCCGGCATACCGTCCGTCGGAGAAGAGCAGCGTAGCCGGACCGTCCCACGGCTCCATGAGTATGCTGTGATACTCATAGAAGGCTTTGAGGTCTTCGGAGATGGGGTTCTTCTCGTTGAAACTCTCGGGTATCATCATCGAAAGGACATGAGGCAGACTCATACCCGACATCATGAAAAATTCGAGCACGTTATCGAGCGACGCACTGTCGCTCATGTCGGGTTGCACAATGGGTTTGAGCACGCTGAGGTCCCCCCCGAGAAGTTCGGGCAAGAGTACGCTTTCACGAGCCTCCATCCACTTGCGGTTGCCGCGAATGGTGTTGATCTCACCGTTGTGCCCCAACAAACGAAACGGCTGTGCCAAACTCCATGTCGGGAACGTATTGGTACTGAAACGGGCATGTACCAGGGCCATGCCGCTGGTAAAATAGGGATTGATCAAATCGAGATAATAATACCGCAACTGCAAGGAGGTAAGCATTCCTTTATAAACGATGTTGCGGTTGGAGAGGGAGACTATATAGAAATCTTTTTTATAATCAATGTCCGACTTCAAAACACGGGCTTCGATTTTCTTGCGCAAGACATAAAGCTGACGCCCCAACTCCTCCTCGTCGATGTCGTGGGGAGAGGTGACGAAGATCTGTTTGATGGCCGGTTCGGTGGCCGACGAGCCTTCGCCGAGAATGTCGCTGTTGACGGGGACGTCGCGGGTTGCCAAGAGTTGCAATCCCGAGTTGAATACTTCACTTTCGAGCAGGTCGAGAAGGGCAGCTTGTGCATTTTTTTCTTTGGGCAGGAAGATGAGTCCTGTACCATAACGGCCTTTCTCGGGAACGGGGATTCCTTGCAAGAGTATAAATTCGTGAGGAATCTGCACCATGATGCCGGCTCCATCGCCCGTATTGGGGTCGGCACCTTCGGCACCGCGATGGTTCATGTGTTCAAGCACCTGCAAAGCATTCTCCACGACCTGATGTGACTTGCCCCCGTGGATATTTACCAATAGACCTACACCACAGGCATCATGTTCATAAGCCGGGCTGTATAATCCTTGTTCTTCGGGTTTTCTACTGTGTTGCATAATTATAAAATGAATGTTTGATTTTAAGGAACCTGCCGGCAAATCGGACAAATGCCCTCAAATCCGATCTGCCGGTCAGGTCTTTTACACTCTTATAAAAGAGTGCCGGAAAAAGTATTCATTAACGGATAAATAACAGTTCGCGATACTTGGGCAGAGGCCACATTTCATTGTCGACAATAAGTTCGAGTTTGTCGATATGATAGCGAATCTCGTCCATCAAAGGTACCACGGTATCATGATATGCAATGGCCTTTTCGCGTTCGTTGGCAATCTTATTGGCGACCTTGCGAGCATCGACCATCGCATCGACCTTGGTAATCACCGTGGTAATGTGCTTCGACACTTTGCGCACCACCTCCACGTCCTGGGCGGCGAGAGCTTTTGCCTCGTCGGCCGGGAAGAGCGAGTTGAACTTGGCGATGTTGTCGAGCAATATCGACTGGTAGCGCGAAGCAACCGGCACAATGTGATTCATGGCCAGGTCGCCAAGCACACGGGCCTCGATCTGGATCTTCTTGGTGTATGTTTCCCATTTCACTTCGCAACGGGAGTGCAGCTCTACCTCGCTCATCACCTTGGTGTCGGTGAAGATTTTCACGTTCTCCGGACGCAGATAGGCATCGAAGTTGAGAGGCACACTCGTCTCGCAGTCGAGACCGCGGCGGGCCGCTTCGGCTTTCCACTCATCGCTGTAACCGTTGCCATCGAAACGAATGGCCTTGCACTCCTTGATGAGCGAACGGATAACGGTGAAGATGGCTTTCTCTTTCTGAGTACCGGCGGCAATGAGCTTCGACACTTCGGCATAGAAATCATTGAGCTGGGCAGCCACTGCCGTATTGAGCACAATCATGGCGGCACCGCAGTTGGCCGACGAACCGACGGCGCGGAACTCAAAGCGGTTACCGGTGAAGGCAAAAGGCGACGTACGGTTGCGGTCGGTATTATCGAGGAATATCTCGGGAATATGTGCCACGCCGATTTTGAGACCGCTCTTGGGGTCCATCGTGATGGCCTCGTCGGTCGTAGCAACTTCGAGCTTGTCGAGAACCTCGGTAATCTGCTTGCCAAGGAAGACCGAAACAATGGCGGGAGGTGCCTCATTGGCGCCCAGACGGTGAGCATTGGTAGCCGAGCAGATAGAGGCTTTGAGCAGGTCATTGTGCTTGTAAACCGCCATCAGCACATTCACCAAGAAGGTTACAAATTGCAAATTCTCCACACCGCTCTTTCCGGGAGCAAGCAGATTCACACCCGTATTGGTGCCCATCGACCAGTTGTTGTGTTTGCCCGATCCGTTGATGCCCTTGAAGGGTTTCTCGTGCAGCAAGACACGGAAGTTGTGACGGCGGGCCACTTTCTTCATGACCGACATGAGCAGGAGGTTGTGGTCGTTGGCCAAGTTGGTCTCCTCAAAGATGGGAGCCACTTCAAACTGATTGGGAGCCACTTCATTGTGACGGGTCTTGACGGGAATGCCAAGTTTCAGGCATTCGCGTTCGAGGTCGGACATGAAGGAGATGACCCGTGTGGGTATCGAACCGAAGTAGTGGTCTTCGAGCTGCTGGTTCTTGGCACTGTCGTGGCCCATGAGGGTGCGACCGGTCAACACCAGGTCGGGACGAGCGGCATAGAGCGCCTCATCAACGAGGAAATATTCCTGCTCCCAGCCGAGATAAGAGAAGACTTTCGTCACATTTTCATCGAAAAAGCGGCACACTTTCACAGCGGCTTCGTTCAAGGCCGAGATGGCTTTGAGCAACGGCGTCTTATAGTCGAGTGCTTCTCCGGTATATGAGATGAATACGGTGGGAATGCACAAAGTGTCACCCACGACAAAAGCGGGAGACGAGGGATCCCATGCCGAATAACCACGGGCCTCGAACGTGTTGCGGATACCGCCACTGGGGAAGCTCGAAGCATCGGGTTCCTGCTGGATAAGGATTTTTCCCGAGAACTCTTCAATAACGGCGCCTTTGTCAAACTCAATAAAAGCATCGTGCTTTTCGGCAGTGCCTCCGGTAAGAGGTTGGAACCAGTGGGTATAGTGGGTGGCCCCCTGCTCCATGGCCCACTGTTTCATACCGGTGGCCACACCGTCGGCATACTCACGGCTCAGGGGCGTTCCGTTGTCGATGGCATCGATGATGGCATTGTAGGTTCTCTTGGAGAGGTATTTGGCCATGGCTGCACGGCCAAACACATGTTCACCGAAAAATTCCGACGGGCGTTTGTCTTCCGCATCAAGAACAACAGCTTTTCGTTTAAAAGCTTCATCAAGGACTTGAAATCTTAATGTACTCATTTTTACTATATTGTTTAGAGATAAGTTTGTTTTTGTAATACGATGGCAGGAGCGAGATTTCCCGCAGGAGCCTCACTCCTGCCGACGAGATATATGAGATTAGTTGTAGGCCGACTCTCCGTGTTCGTAAATGTCGAGACCCTCGTCTTCGACCCGTCTGTCGGCTCGGATACCAACCGTCTTGTCGACTATCTTATACAAGATGAAGGTTACCACGGCACTGAACACCATCGACACCACTGTGGCAAAAACTTGTATCCACAACTGATGCCAGTCTCCATATAATGCTCCTTGTACTCCGTCTTCACCGGTAATATAACGTGTCGCAAAAACACCGGTAAGAATCGACCCTACAATACCTCCGACACCATGTACGCCAAAAGCATCGAGAGCGTCATCGTATTTGAATTTCGGTTTTACCACGGCCACCATAAAGAAGCAGACAATGGGTGTAATGAGACCGATAAAGAAGGCACCCAGCAAATCAACCGTGCCGGCAGCCGGTGTAATGGCCACCAATCCGGCCACAGCACCGGTGCACGCACCGACCGTGGTGGGTTTCTTGTTGCAAAGCCAATCGATAACCAACCAGGTGACGGCGGCAACAGCCGTGGCTACATGGGTTACCAGGAAGGCGTTGGCGGCCAATCCGTCTGCGGCAAGACCACTACCGGCATTGAATCCGAACCACCCCAGCCACAGGAACGACGTTCCCATAAAAACAAACGTAATATTGTGGGGCGTGATAGGGTGACCGATGCGATAATCTTCGCGTTTACCCAGCATGATGGCCATGACCAGTGCCGAGATACCGGCGTTGATGTGTACCACCGTTCCTCCGGCGAAATCAATGGCTCCCATTTGTTGCAGGAAACCACCGCCCCACACCCAGTGAGCCATGGGAAAATAGGCTATAATCACCCACAAGATGATGAAGAGGGTATAGCCCGAGAACTTGATGCGCTCGGCAAATGCGCCCAAGATAAGGGCGGGTGTGATGATGGCAAACATACATTGGAACATGACAAAGGTCAATTCGGGAATGTTCCCTACGGTGAGGGTATCCAAGGTTATGCCTCGCAGGAAGACTTTGTCGAAACCTCCAATCACGGCTTTCAACGGGTTGCCCGACTCCATAAAACCGGTTCCGAAGGCCCAGCTATACCCGAAAGCCACCCACAAAATCGAAACGACACCGACAATAAAAAGGGTCTGCATGATCACGCTCAACACGTTTTTCTGGCGTACAAGACCGCCGTAAAAAAGAGCAATGCCGGGAATGCTCATCAACAACACAAGAATGGTTGCCACCATTATCCAGGCCGTATTTCCACTATCGAGCGTGGGAGTGTCGACAAGGGTTTCGACCGCAACTTCGGCCATCGGTTCTTGGGCGACTACATCGGAAAATATTCCCGAGATGCCCAGTATTGCCACGATCATAAACAATCGCATCAGGCTTTTTATATATTTATCCATAAGATATGCTTTTTGAAAATTTTGAATATGGTTTCTCTGTCTCATCGTGAACCTCATGTCACGACAATCCAATGGTGAAGAGGCGGTAGTCCCCTACTCTTCCTGCTCGGCATTATAGAGCGCTATGTCGCCGCGCTCGGCCGTGCGAATGCGTATGGCATCGTCGATGGGCATGACAAATATGCGGCCGTCGCCTATCTCACCGGTGTGTGCGGCTTTCATGATGGCCTGCACGGTCTTCTCTACGTTCTTATCTCGGACAACCAACGAAATCATGGTGCGTTCGATGGAACTGGTATCGTACATTACCCCGCGATAGATGCGTGCCTGACGCGATTTGCCTACACCACGCACATCATAGTAAGAAAACCATTCGATGTCGGCTTCGAGCAATGCGTCTTTCACATCGTCAAACTTGCTCTTGCGTATAATTGCTTCTATTTTTTTCATTGTCTTAAATTTTTAAAGGTTTGTTCATCTTGTCAGAACGAAAATCCCACGACCAGGAATGCATCATTGGCTGCCGGTGCAAAAACGCCTTCGACCCAGATGGAGGGTTCAAAGTTTTTCAATGAGAATGCCCTCGTAGCGCGCAATGATATGTCGGTTACGTTGAAGTCCGAAGCATATACGCCTTTCCAGGGTGTAACACCTATGCCGGCGCTCAGGTCGACCTTCTTGACGGCAAAATCATAACCCAGATGGATATAGGTGGAATAGTCGTCATCGTTGACGAAGTTGGTATTCCAGGCTACCGAAAGAGGGAAGTTGCAACACTCGGAGAAATCATATCCTACGGTACCTTCCAATATATGGACATCGCCCCAGCCCCGGAAATACATATCGTTTTCCGTAGCGCAGAAATAGTCGGTCAGTGTAACCGAGAATCCTTTGATGCCATAGCTGACGTAGAGGTCGAGCTCTTTGTAGGAGTTGCGCCAATCGGCAAACGAGGTGAAGGAGGTACTGCCCCACATACCCACGGAAAATCCGGCAACGTCGAGCGAAATAGCCGGCTGTACCGACGCTCCGTCGAGAAATGAACCACGCCAGACATACGAACTGACGACATCGGCACCTATGGTAACGGAGAAATCTTTTTCTTTATCAATCGATAATTCCTCGGATCGAGTGTTTACGGTTGTCGATGCAATGACAAAAGCCATCACTACCGATATTGCTTTCGCATTCATAACCAATCTTTTTTTTGTGTTTCTTGTAATCCTATTTTTTTCTCTGAAAACCTATCCCGGCAGAGAGCCTTTCTAAAATTCTCTTCTGCCTGTTTTGCTTCGACCTGTCCCCCGCGCGAGGGGGTTCTGTTTTCTCGATGCCGATAAATAGACATTTGCTTTTCCCATAACAATCTTTTTTAAGGTTTACAATAAAATCGGGTGTCTTTTCCTTAATAATTAAATCGGTCTATATTTTCCATTTTTTAATTCGTTCCACGGCCTCTTTTACCTCTTCTTTATCGCCAAATGCGGTGAGCCTCAGATAACCTTCACCACCGGGGCCGAATCCTACGCCGGGAGTTCCCACGATGTGACACTCAAACAATAGGCGGTCGAAAAATTTCCACGAGTCGGTTCCGCCCGGTGTTTTCAACCAAATGTAGGGGGCATTCACGCCGCCATACACGTCGAGCCCCAGCGAAGAGAGTCCTTCCCGAATAATGCGGGCATTATCCATATAATAGGCGATATTCTCGCGTATCTCTTTCTGCCCTTGCGGGGTGTAAATCGCCTCGGCCGCCCGTTGCACGATGTAGGCCGTACCATTGAACTTCGTGCTCTGACGCCGGTTCCACAGGCGATTCAGGTCGACACGTTCGCCATTGAAGCGGTAGGCATTCAACTCCCGGGGTATGACGGTATATCCACATCGCAATCCGGTAAACCCGGCTGTTTTGGAAAAACTGCGGAACTCGATGGCGACCTGTTTGGCGCCTCTGATTTCGTAAATGCTGTGGGGCACATCTTTGTCGGTTATAAATGCCTCGTATGCCGCATCGAAAAGAATAAGCACATCGTTTTTCAGCGCATAATCGACCCATTTCTTCAATTCGCTTTTGGTGAGTGCGGTTCCCGTAGGATTGTTGGGGTAACAGAGGTAGATGATGTCGGGTTTTTCCGTCGGCAGTGCAGGGACGAAATTATTCTCGGCGCAACAGGGAATGTATGCTATGTCACTCCATCTGCCGTCGGGCAGCAAATCGCCGGCCCGGCAACCCATGACATTGGTATCGACGTAAACCGGATAAACCGGGTCGGTAATGGCCACACGATTGTCTTTGCTCAGTATGTCACCAATATTTCCCGTATCGCTCTTGGCACCATCGCTGATGAATACCTCCGAGGGACTGAGACGCACCCCTCTCGACTCATAATCGTTCTTGATAATGGCATCGATGAGAAAACGATAACCTTGCTCGGGGCCATACCCACGGAACGTCTCGACATGAGCCATCTCATCTACGGCCTTGTGCAAAGCGGCAATGACGGTGGGCGGAAGCGGACGGGTCACATCGCCTATACCCAGTCGTATGATGCGGGCTTCGGGGTGCACCAGTTTGAAGGCATTGACCTTGCGTGCAATCTCGGTGAAGAGGTAACTCTCGGGAAGTTTTAAAAATTGTTCGTTTACTAATGCCATAATCTTTTTTACTCCTTTTTCTATTGCCTATCTTAAAGGGATTCGATTCACAACAACCACTCTCCTTTGAAAACGGTCACCGCCCCACCGGTCATGTAGACATGGTGGTCGTCACCCCACTCTATATCGAGATTCCCGCCCAACAATTCGAGACGGGCTTTCCTTCTTGTGAGACGATTCAAAACAGCCGCAACCAGCGTGGCACATGCCCCGGTTCCACAAGCCAGGGTCTCTCCGGCTCCCCGTTCCCACACTCGCATGGCAATTCTCTCGGGCGACAAGACCTCGGCAAACTCGATATTACAGCGTTCGGGGAAAAGCGGGTGACACTCTGCAACCGGCCCCAAGGCATGGACATCAATTGCACCCAAACTGGGGACAAAAATAACTGCATGCGGATTTCCCATCGAGACACAAGTCATCGTGTAGGTCGTCCCACAGAGTTCGATGGGCACCGCAACAGCATCTTTTGCTGACAAGGCGACAGGAATGCGACAAGGGTCCAACACCGGCTCCCCCATATCGACACATACCGACGAAACTTTCCCGTCGGAAATTGCAAGGCTCAGCTTTTTGATTCCGGCTTTGGTTTCGAGTGAGATTTCGGTTTTG
This sequence comes from Candidatus Caccoplasma merdavium, assembly GCA_018715595.1. Lineage (NCBI taxonomy): Bacteria > Pseudomonadati > Bacteroidota > Bacteroidia > Bacteroidales > Bacteroidaceae > Candidatus Caccoplasma > Candidatus Caccoplasma merdavium. The sequence continues at coordinate 87,274 of DVLI01000020.1, forward strand.
TCGGTAAGACCGTTGTCATATACATATTTACCCACACAACGTGATGCATTACCGCACATCTGTGCTTCGGAACCATCGGCATTGAACATGCGCATACGGAAATCGGCCACCGCCGATGGCAGAATCAACACCAAGCCATCGGATCCAATGCCAAAATGACGGTCACTAATGCTTTTGGCCCATTGTTCGGGACAGGAAAGGGGGTGTCTCGTACAATCGACATATACATAATCGTTTCCGGCTCCGTGCATTTTGGTAAATTCCATATTTTCTGTCTTAAAGAAAGCAATAGGTATATAAAAATATCTTTTTGCTAATTATTTTCTGCAAAAATAGGCATTATGCCATTAATATAAAAATTTCATCAAGACAAATATATAGCAAATTCATGATGGTTTCATTTAATAATATATATGTCATATTTTATTATAAATATAAACATAATCATGTTGTTATTATAACAATTTATAATATCAAAAACTTTCATGTGAGAAAAAGTATACAAAAACACCCCAAATCAAGCCCCAGGCAAGAATGGATATATGATATACAAAAAGCAAAAACAGGTACACCGGCACAACTTTTCTTTAATTTTTCATGCAAATAGATACCATATGATTCATCATATAATAAGACAAAAAGAAAGCAATTCAAAACTATTTCAAGCATTTTGTATCTAATAAAAACAAAAGTCGGGCAACGATTTCCATAATTGAAATCGGAAGGGATTCTCACTTTATGCCGAAAGCAGGAGACGTCCCGGACAAAAGCCACAGACAAGTGCGTTTTTTTTGCACTCGTCCTTGCGCATCTTTGCAGAAGGCAGGAGGGGTTAAAATCCGAAAACTTTGTTTTCGCTTTGTCATTGCCCTCGCCTTTCACTATCTTTGCAGGCAAATTCAATAACATGTATTACGTCAGAAAACGCCTCGAAATAAGTGCCTCGCACCAACTGCGACTCTCCTACGAAAGCAAATGCGAGAATCTGCACGGCCACAACTGGATTATTACCGTATATTGCCGGGCCCACGAGTTGAACAGCGACGGCATGGTCATCGATTTCTCGGTAATAAAACACCTCGTCAAAGAAAAACTCGACCACAAGAATCTCAACGACATACTCCCGTTCAACCCCACGGCCGAAAATATCGCCCGATGGATTTGCGAGCAAGTGCCCGGCTGCTACAAGGTCGAAGTGCAGGAATCGGAAAACAACATAGCTTGCTATGAGGCGGATTAACGAAATATTCTACTCATTGCAGGGAGAAGGTTTTTGGAGTGGGACACCCATCATTTTTATCCGGTTTTCGGGGTGCAACCTGCAATGCGACTTCTGCGACACCGCGCACCACACCTACACCGAAATGAGCGACGAGGCCATCATTGAGACCATAAAAAAATTCCCGGCTCGCCGCGTATGCCTCACCGGCGGTGAACCGTCCCTGCAAATCGACAGCGACCTCATCGACCTGTTACATCGCAACGGATACCTCATACACATCGAGACAAACGGCACCCGTGCACTACCGGCCGGCATCGACTGGATTACCCTGAGTCCCAAAACGCCAACCGTGGCTCTCGACCACGCCGATGAATTGAAAATCGTTTTCACCGGCGAAGCGGTCGAGCCCTGGCTCGCCTTCGACGCCACACACCACTACCTGCAACCCTGTTCCTGCCGCAACACCGCCGAGGTCGTGCAATATATCCTCAATCACCCGGTTTGGTCGCTCAGTCTCCAAACCCACAAATACATCGACATACCCTGACCGCATTGTAATACTCCCACATTATATAATATATACTTCTAAGAAAGCACACCATGTTGCAACGCCTGAAAATGTATATGCTCCCGGTGGCCATGATACTCGGCGCCGTTCTATACCAACCCATCACAATCCTCAACGAGAAACTTCCGTACCTCACCCAGGTTCTCATTTTTGCCATGCTGCTGGTGCCCTACTGCCGCATCTCCCTGCGGGAATTACGCATAGAAAAGCTGCATTGGTGGCTCATCGCCATACAAATTTTTGGCAGCCTCGCCGTGTATGGCATGCTGTTACTCATCGACCCGCTCGTGGCCGAAGGCACTTTGATATGCATTCTTGCCCCCACGGCAACGGCGGCAGCCGTCATCACATTCATGCTCGGCGGCAGCCTCACGACACTTGCCACATACAGCCTGCTGAGCAACATGACCGTAGCATTTCTCTCCCCTTTTATTTTCTCATTTATCGGCATACACACCGACATACCTTTTATGCAGTCGTTTTTCACCATCTGCCGACAGATGATTCCGCTCCTCATTTTCCCCTTCATAACAGCCATACTCTTACGGTATCTGTTGCCAAGCGTCCACTACACGCTGAGTAAAAGCCAAAGCCTCTCGTTCTACCTGTGGGCCATCTCGCTCACCATTGTCATGGGACGCACGGCCGCCTTTATCATCGACCAGGGAAGCGAAAATGTCAGAGAAGAGATTCTCATCGCGCTCTTCTCCCTGGTAGCCTGCTCGGCCCAATTTCTACTGGGGAAGGTTATCGGACAACGTTACAACGACCGCATCGCCGGCGGACAGGCTCTCGGGCAGAAAAACACCGTCCTTGCCATTTGGATGGCCCTCACCTATGTCCACCCCATCGCCTCGATAGGCCCGGCCTCCTATGTCGTGTGGCAAAACATCATCAACTCGTGGCAACTGTGGAAGAAAAACAAACGTGACCGCGTCAAAGCCCAGCAAGAACAATAAACCTTTTGCGCAGGAACAGTCACGTCGAGAACTGAGCGGGGCATTCCCTGGGCAGAAAAGAGCACCCATACCATCGTAAAAAAGCGGTATATCCCCCACCGGGAGATGAGCCGACAATAGAACTGTCACGCTGCGCAAGAAACGGTTCACAAAAAGCAAGATTTTTGGCGGCACGACCGGCAAAAGGAAGCGCAAGGTTGGTGCACTTCCCTTTTTTCGTTATCTTTGGCTCCAAATATGCTATTTTCTCAAAAAAATACCGATTACCATGTATCAGCATTTTCTAAAACCCATCTTGCCGCATCTCTATGCCATCATTGTTTTTGTGGCCATATCGGTGGCCTACTTCTCTCCCGAGATTTTCGAGAACAAAACAATCCTCGGCCATGACAGCCGGCAAGGCACCAGCCAAGAAATCACAGAATATGGTGCCCAGACAGGAAAAACCATTCGATGGACGAACTCCATGTTCTCGGGCATGCCCACTTATCAGATTGCCCCTTCCTATGAAAGCAGCTCTTTCATCAATGCATTGAGCCGCGTCTACTCGCTCTTCCTGCCCGCACCGGTGTCGTATGTGTTTATCCTGATGCTCGGTTTCTATATTCTCCTGTGTGTCATGGGGGCAAGAAGCGACATCGCCATACTGGGAGCCATCGGATATGCGTTCTCGTCATATTTCTTTATCATCATCATGGCCGGTCACATCTGGAAAGTTCTGGCCTTGGCCTATATCCCGCCGACCATTGCGGGCATGGTTCTCATCTATCGGGAACGGTATTTGGCGGGCGGACTGGTCATGGCCCTGTTCCTCATGTTCCAAATCAAGTCGAACCACATACAGATGACCTACTACTCCTGCTTCATCATGGGGGCTTATGCCCTGTGGGTACTGAGCGAGAGTATCCGCATGCACAAACTGGCCGACTTCGCCAAAGCTACCGGCGTGTGTGTTGCGGCTTTGTTGCTGGCCGTGTCGGTCAACCTGTCGAATCTCTACCATACCTGGGAATACAGCCAGGAAAGCATGCGGGGCAAATCGGAACTGGTCGATGCCGATGCCGCCAACCAGACTGCCAACGGACTCGACCGTGACTACATGACGCAGTGGAGCTATGGCATAGGCGAGACATGGAGCCTGCTCATTCCCGATGTCAAAGGGGGCGCAACGGCCCCCATCGGCAGAGAAGAGGCACAAGCGGCACCGGCCCAATACCGTCAAATCATTGCCCAGCAGAACCATTATTGGGGCGACCAGCCGTTTACCTCGGGGCCGGTCTATGTGGGAGCCTTTTTCATGACCCTGTTCGTCCTCTCCTTCTTCCTGCTGCCGGGACGACTCAAATGGTACCTGCTCGGAGCTTTACTCATCACGGTCTTTCTCTCTTGGGGAAAGAACATGATGTGGTTTACCGACCTCTTTGCCGACTACTTCCCGATGTACTCCAAATTCCGTTCGGTATCTTCGATTCTCGTCGTCGCCGAGTTGATAATCCCCCTGATGGCCGCCTTGGCCGTGGTGGAAATCGTCAAGAATCCCGCTGTTCTGAAAGAGAAAAAGAAGGCGCTCTATATCTCATTCGGCCTCACCGGGGGCATCGCCCTGCTCTTTGCCTTGGCGCCCAACCTGTTCTTCAATTTTCTAAGTGAACAAGAGAGTCAAAATTTCCTGCCACAGGCTGCGCAAGACCGTCAAATCGCTGTCTTCGTCGGAGCATTGGAAGAGGTGCGCATGCACATTTTCAGCAGCGACGCCTGGCGCTCGGTCATCATCATCGCCATCGGGGGTCTCCTCATCTACCTCTTTGCCCGCAAGACTCTCAACCAGAACCTCTTCGTCATCGGTTTGATTCTGCTCTGCCTCGGCGACATGTGGTCGGTCGACAAGCGCTATCTCAATAGCGAACAGTTCATTCCGAAACGCAGCACCCAAGACTTCGCAGCCTTCTACCCCCAAAGCCCGGCCGACCGAGCTATTTTGCAGGATAAAGACCCGCACTATCGAGTCTTCAATCTGACCACCAACACATTCAACGACGGAGCCACCTCATTCTACCACAAATCCATCGGCGGATACCATGCCGCCAAACTGGGCCGTTACCAAGAACTTATCGAACGGCAGATAAGCACGGGCAATGAAGAGGTACTCAACATGCTGAATGCCAAATATTACATTGTTCCCGGCGAAAACCGTCAGCCGCAAGCCATACCCAATCCCGAGGCTTTGGGCAACGGTTGGTTTGTCGATGAAATCAAATGGGTGAAGAACGCCAACGAAGAGATGTCGGCTCTCGACCACTTCGACCCGGAGAAAACCGCCGTCGTCGATGAACGATTCGCCTCGGTCTTTGAAGGCAAAAACGTCGTGCCCGACAGCACCGCACAAGTGAAACTCACCTCATACCACCCCGAAGAGCTCCACTACACCGTCACTTCCCGACAAGGCGGCGTAGTCGTCTTCTCGGAGATATTCTATCCCCACGGCTGGAAAGCCTCCGTGGACGGCATCGAGACCGCAATCGCTCGCGCCGATTATGTATTGAGAGCCATTTATGTCCCCGCCGGCACCCATGAAGTGGTCATGACGTTCCACCCGACATCAATCAAAACGACCGAGACCATCGCATGGTGCGGATTCGGCCTATTCGCCCTCATCATCGCATGGAACCTCATCGTGGCATATCGCAAGAAAAAAGCCACACTGGCGGTCAAATAACCATATCGCCCTCGCATCAAGATGAAAAGCCGAGCCAAATGCGCTCGGCTTTTCTCGTATATATCCATCTTTCATCGGTGCGACAAAGCCACCCGGCAACTCATGGCTACCTGCTAAAATCGGAGAACAAAACGACAACAATTCGGCCAATCGCCCATGCCGAATGCGCTTTGCGTTTCAAGGGGGGGAGAGCTGGTTGAGCAGAACGCCGTTCACGACAGGACACAAAAAAAGGGTCATGCACTTGCATGACCCTTTTTTGAAGTGGAGTATAGCGGACTCGAACCGCTCACCTCAACACTGCCAGTGTTGCGCTCTAGCCAGATGAGCTAATACCCCGTGTTTCATTTTTGCGATGCAAAGATAAGAAGTTTTTTCTATTCACGCAATAGCATGCGAAACTTTTTTTATCTTTGTATGCAGATTTTATTTTCACACCCTATACGCCATGTATATATTCAATACAACTTACCACATCGAAAACCGTATAAAAGAATCGTTTCTCGACTGGTTGCGTGAAGTATATATCCCCTCGGCCATGCGTCGCGACGAATTGAGCGAACCGCAATTATGCCGGGTCATCGCGGGAGAAGAAACCGATGGCGAAAATTTCTCCCTCCAATTTCACGTCGCAGACCCCGACCGGCTCGAAACCTGGTACAATGAGATAGGAGCCGACCTCGACTTGGCCATTCGCGAAAAATATGGCGACCGGGTATTAGGTTTCAATACCCTCCTCGAAATTCTCGATTGACATGCCGGCAAAAACGACCATACCCCAGGAACGCATCATTCTCGGCATCGACCCAGGAACCACCATCATGGGATATGGCGTGCTGCGTGTACGCAACAACACACCCGAATTGCTCACGATGGGTGTTCTGCAACTGGGGAAAATGGGCGACCACTACCTGAAATTGAAACGCATCTTCGAGCGGGTATTGGGACTTATCGAGCAATACCACCCCGACGAGATGGCCATCGAAGCCCCGTTTTTCGGGAAAAACGTCCAGTCGATGCTCAAACTGGGACGGGCTCAGGGCATCGCCATGGCGGCGGCCTTATACCGGGACATTCCCATCACCGAATATGCTCCGTTGAAAATAAAAATGGCCATCACCGGCAACGGAAGTGCCGCCAAGGAACAGGTCGCCGACATGTTGCGCCGCATCTTGCATATTCCCGAGGAAAACATGCTGCCCCAACTCGACGCGACCGACGGGTTGGCTGCGGCTCTATGTCACTTCTACCAGACCAACCGCCCCTCTTGTGAGAAAGCCTACAAGAGCTGGAAAGACTTCATCAACCAACACCCTTCGCGCGTAGTCGGCGAAACGGCCCCCCGACGAAGCACCCGACACTCCTCCACCCCCAACGGCAACGAGGCCGAATAAGGGCTGCCACCGGACATTATCCGATCAATCGACGCACAAGGCGACGACAGCGCGCCAAGTCGTTTTCTCCGACAGGAGATGTATGAGTTCCTCCACGCTCAATACACTTCACCACCTTGAAGCCACTCCACTTCAAAATCTCTTTCACGGCATTCACCGCCCCTCGGGATTGATTGAACCAAATATTAAACGGATAAGAGGTCGTACAGGTACTCACCACAATAGCCTTTTTCCCTCGATGCAAGGACTTCGGCAACCCACTCGCGCCATTCTGCATCAATCCATACACCAGCCGGTCAAACAGCAATTTCAATGTTCCGGGCATATTTCCCCTATAACAAGGCGCACCCACTACCATAACATCGCACCACTGCATCAACCGCAATACCCGCAGAGAATCATCTTCGGGCAATATACATGCTCCTTTTTGCCGGCAATCCATACACCCCACGCAGGGAGCTACTTGCAGATGCGACACCGACACACATTCACACTCAACACCCGCCCCAATAGCTTCTACACGCATAGCTTCGAGCATTTTCGAAAGATTCCCCTGGGGACGAGGACCGGCATTAATAATCAGCATTTTCACACTTTCTGTTCTTCCCGGCACAAAAAAATGAGGCGACCTTACTGTGGTCGCCTCATCGTTGCATATCTGCCTTAAAATTATTCTGCACTCTGTTCGGCTGCGGGAGCCTCTTCGGCAGGAGCAGCTTCTTCGGCGGGAGCAGCCTCAGCAGCAGCGGCGGCTTCGGCAGCAGCTTTCTCGGCTTTTTTCTTAGCGACGGCTTCGGCGATGGTTTTGTTCACCTCTTTTTCAGCTTCGAGACGTTTTTTGGCGTCAGCAGCCTTGGCGTCTTTCAGTTTAGCCTTCACAGCTTCGGTAGCCGATTGTTTGTTGGTCAACCAAGCCTGGAAACGTTTCTCGGCCTCTTCGAGCGAGAAAGCACCTTTTTTCACACCACCCAGCAAGTGTTTTTTCAGGAGCACGCCTTGTGCCGAGAGAATGTTGCGAGCGGTATCGGTGGGTTGAGCACCGGTTTGCAGCCAATACAAAGCTCTTTCGAAATCCAAATTTATTGTAGCAGGATTAGTGTTCGGATTATAAGAACCTATCCTTTCAATAAACTTACCATCACGTGGTGCCCTGCTATCGGCGATTACAATTTGATAAAACGGATAATCTTTACGACCGTGTCTTTGTAATCTGATTCTTGTTGCCATTTGAAATTTTGTTTAGTTAGTTATTTTGCATTAGCGGCGCAAAGGTAGGACAAATGTTTTTATTACACAAATTTGAGAATGATATTTTTCTATTTTTTCTCGCGTCTCATACGGGGTAGAGAATGCGACATTTCGACCAAATATTCCGTTCATAAATATTGCGAATGCAGCAAAGTTTCCGTATCTTTGAAAATCGAGGTAAAAAAACGAAGATGGGTGCAAGGCTTTTCAAACGATTTTTGTTAATTGGGATTCTTTGTCTCTGCCCGTATATCATTCACGGGCAGAAAGTAGGGCTTGTCCTCAGCGGGGGCGGCGCCAAGGGCATTGCACACATTGGCGTCATCAAAGCCTTGGAAGAAAACAACATACCCATCGATTATGTGACAGGGACGTCCATGGGGGCGATTGTCGCCGCATTCTATGCCATGGGCTATACCCCCAAAGAGATGCTCGAGCTCATCAAGTCGAAAGAATTTTCGACTTGGTCGACGGGTGAAATCAGCCCGTCGAACATGTATTATTTCCGGAAACCCGACCCCACCCCGGCTTTTATTTCCTTCAAATTGAGCGGAACCAAAGGGCTCTCGAACGTACTGCCCGATAGTTATATCAATCCATTGCCCATGAATCTCGGCTTCCTGGTCGTATTCGCGCCTTATACCGCTGCGTGTCGAGGCAACTTCGACAATTTATTTGTCCCGTTCAGGGCCGTGGCCGCAGATATTTTCGATAAAAAGGCGGTGGTTTTCTCCTCGGGCGACCTGGGCGATGCCGTGAGAGCCTCCATGACATTTCCGCTCGTATTCAAACCCCTCGAAATAGACAGCATACCGATGTTTGACGGGGGTATCTACAACAACTATCCCGTCGATGTGATGAAGGAAGATTTTGCCCCCGACTTCATCATCGGAAGCAATGTGACCACCGAAAAGAAGAAAGATCACAATACAAAAGACATCATAGGGCAAATCGAAAGCATGGTGATGCAGAAAACCGATTATCATATTCCCGACGAGGTAGGCATCTCCATACACTCCGACTTGCACAAGTATTCATTGCTCGACTTCCCCAAAGCCGATGAAATCATGCAAATCGGATATAATACCGCCTTGGAATACATCGACTCCATAAAAGTCAGGGTAAAACGGGAAGAAAGCCAAGAAGAGCGCAATGAGAAACGGCAAAATTTCAAAGAAAAAGTCCCGCCTCTCATTTTTGACGAAATCGAGGTGACAGGCACCCAGTCGAACCGGGTGAAAAGTTACATCTCCCGACAATTCGACTTGCGGGAGGGCGATTCTCTCGACATCGGCGAAGTAAAGCAAGCCTATTATCAACTGCTCTCCGATGCCAGGTTGTCCGACCTCATTCCTCACGGTATCTACAACGACACCACGGGGAAATATACATTGACCCTGCAAGGGAAAATGCAGCCCAAGCATTCGATAGGATTCGGAGGATACATCTCGTCGGGTAACACCAATCTTATCTACCTCGATGCAAAATACCAAACGCTTAAAGTATTGTCATCGACATTGGCCCTGAACGGATATGTGGGGCGATCCTATTATTCGGGACGGTTTGCGGTGCGGTTTGAACTCCCCACGCATATTCCCACCTACCTGAAACTCAACGGTGTAGTATCCCGCAAAAAATATTATGAAAGTGAAGAGCTCTTTAAAATCGAAGAGCTCCCGACCTTCATCACCACCAACGAAAGTTACATCAGATTACATTTCGGCATACCTGTCGGCATACCCGCCCGCACGGAAATATCGAGTGGATATGGCTATTTATGGGACACCTATTACCCGACAAACGTCTACGATTATACCATAAATGCCGACCGTAGTTCATATTGGTTGGGCATTACTTCGGCCGACTTTGACTACAACACGCTCAACGCTCCTGTATACGCCACCGCAGGAAGCCGATACCGGATTACCGGGTCGGTCGTATACGGAACCGAAACTTATACCCCCTATTGGGAAACTCGCAGCAAACAATTCCATACCTGGCTCCAACTCTCGGCCAAAATCGAGCACTATTTTCAAATGCTGCCCCACATCACCGTAGGCATCAGGGGGGAACTGTTCGCTTCTACCAAGAAACGCCTGCAAAGCTATACGGGCACCATCGTACAAGCGCCCGGTTTCACTCCCACCCCACACAGTCAAATGGTTTTCAATGAAGGTTTTCATGCCAACCAGTATATCGCCGGTGGAGTCATGCCCATATACAAAATTCTCAAAAACATGCAATTACGAGGAGAATTTTATGCTTTCTCTCCGTTCCGAAAGATATTGAGAGACAACGATTACAGCGCCAAGTATGCCGACGGATATTTTACCCATATCGAATTTCTCGGTGAAATATCACTCGTCTACAAGTTACCGTTTGCAACCCTCAGCGCATTTGCCAACTACTACACCTACCCCAGCAACAACTGGAATTTCGGCTTTGCACTGGGTTTCCTGCTCTATAACCCCCGATTCCTGTATCCATAAGCTTGGCAACAAATCATTGATACATAAGCCTTAGAAAAAAAAGAGGAAATATTTTTCAAAAAAAATGGGATATTTCTATTGCAGGGAATAAAATTCTCCCTATCTTTGCGTCCGAAAAATGGCTCCGTAGCTTAACTGAATAGAGCATCTGACTACGGATCAGAAGGTTACAGGTTTGAATCCTGTCGGAGTCACACTTTTTCATGGCCTCATTTGAGGTGAAATATTTTATGGGGAATGGCTCCGTAGCTTAACTGAATAGAGCATCTGACTACGGATCAGAAGGTTACAGGTTTGAATCCTGTCGGAGTCACGAGATAGGGCGAAGATTTTAGAATCTTCGCCCTATCCTTTTTGTTTCACACCCCAAAGATAAAAAACAGGCGAAGTCCCATCTATCCGGCATCAAAAAACAGACGGCTTCGTTTTATTCTCATTCCGGATTGCATTATCTTTGTTCCGTCAAAAAATTACACCCATGGAAATTGCAGCTTTGGTATCGGGCGGAGTAGACAGTTCGGTCGTCGTGCACCTCTTGAAGGAAGCCGGATACACCCCCACCCTCTTCTACATACGCATCGGCATGGAAGACAAGGACAAGACCCTTCACTGCCACTCCGAAGAGGATATAGAAATCGTCTCTTACATGGCCCGCAAGTATGGTTGCCGCCTCGAAGTAGTATCGCTCCACAACGAATATTGGGAATATGTCATGGGCTATACGCTCGACGCCATAAAACGCGGATTCACCCCCAACCCCGATGTGATGTGCAACAAATACATCAAATTCGGATTCTTCGAGCAATATTGGGGAAAAGACTTTGACAAGATAGCCACGGGGCACTATGCCAGCATCGTTGAAGAAAACGGCATCACCTACCTGGGAACGGCCATCGACCCGGTAAAGGACCAGACCGACTTCCTTTCACAACTCAACACATTGCAAGTCTCGAAACTGATGTTCCCGCTGGGCGGACTCATGAAAACCGAAGTGCGAGCCATCGCCGAAAAAGCCGGATTGCCCAGTGCAAAACGCAAAGACAGCCAAGGCATCTGCTTCTTGGGAAATATCAACTACAACGAGTTTATCCGCAATTACCTGGGAGAAAGAGAAGGTGACATCATCGAGCTCGAAACAGGCAAGAAACTGGGCAAACACAAAGGGTATTGGTTTCACACCATCGGGCAACGCAAGGGATTGGGCCTGAGTGGCGGCCCGTGGTTTGTCATACGCAAGGACATCAAACACAACCGGCTCTATGTCTCCAACGGCTTTGACCCCGACACACAATACGGCACCGAGCTCAACCTCACCGGTTTCCGATTCATCACCGGAAATCCGTTGGGCGACCTTACCGAACCGACCCGCATCACATTCAAAAACCGTCACACGCCCGAATTTACCGGAGGTACCTTGCAACGTACCGGTGAAGACAAAGTGCGTATCGTTTCGGACGAACGCATACAGGGCATCGCTCCGGGACAGTTCGGCGTCATTTATAGCGCCGACCGCCGGCTCTGCTTGGCCAGCGGCGTCATCGAGTGACCCCTCGGCCATTGAAAAGGGGCTCCGAATTTCATATTACACGACAGACACCCCGCCACACGTCACACACAAAAAGCACCGGCGACACGCCACACACAAAAAGCACCGGCGACACGCAAGTGTCGCCGGTGCTTTTTATCATCGAGCCGCTGCAAGCGCAACGGCAAACGCTTTATGGACGGGACTCCGCATCAGAAGAGACCTCACCCGGAGACTTCTTCTCAGGGTGTTTCTTCTCCAACAATATCGAAAAGAAGGTATAAATACCCAAAAGCACAATGACCACCATCTGCGAGCCGTGAGCCACCAAGGCAAACGAGCCGGCCACATTGGGGTCGGTCACGCCATAGATGGCCAATGTCGCCATCACGGCCAAATGCCATGGACCGAAGCCGCCCTGCACGGGAATACCCATGCCTATGCTGCCCATCACAAAAAGCGAAAGAGCCGCCAATGCCCCCAAATGAGCCGTATCGGCAAAGGCAAAAAGACATAAGTAAAGTTGCAGATAGTAACACAGCCACAACAAAATGGTGTAGACGATAAAACGTTTCTTCTGCTTCATGGTAAGGACCGTGCGGAACCCATACCACAAATTACGCATCATCTCCTTGATTTTCGAGACCCAGCGATACTCGTTTTTCTGACGGAAAATCCACACCAGCGCACCCACCACCACAGCAACGAAAAGATAGGGATATGGCGATGTAATGACAGAGAAGAGGGTCTCTTCGATAACCGGATACTGTTTCAGGAAATCGAGCAGGACATGCATCTGCAAGAAAAAGACCGCCACGATGAGGCAGATTACCGACACAGTGTCCATAAGCCGGTCGGAAACAACCGAACCCAGCAAAAGGGTAAACGACATCTGCTCACGCCGTGCCACATAACCGCACCGCCACACCTCCCCCAGGCGGGGAAACAAGAGATTCATGGCATAAGTGCCGAAAATGGCATTGGTAAGGGTACGGAACGAGGCCGGGTGTTGCAAAGCCCGCAACTGCAACTGCCAGCGCAAAGCCCGCACGATGTGGCTCACCACACCTACGACCATCGACAAAATGACCCAGCCATATTTGATTTCCGATTGCAGAATGCGCGCAATCTGCTCCATGTCGAGTCGACTGTAAAGCGCCCAAAATATGGCGATTCCGCAACACAGGGGAATCAAGAACTTCAATATGTTACGCACTATTTTTTTCAACTTTTCCTCAACTTGTCTGATTAAAAAAAATATTATTGTACCTTTGTATGGTGCAAAGGTAAGCTTTTTTGCGAAAATAGGCCGAGGGTCACCTTTATATATACATCAAAAATAATCCCGATTATGCGCTCGCCCGTAAAACCTAAAAAATTTTTGGGACAACATTTCCTGAAAGATCTGGACATAGCCCGACGCATCGCCGACACGGTAAAAGATTACGGGGGAATGCCGATACTCGAAATCGGCCCGGGCACAGGGGTTCTCACGCAATTTCTCCTGTCCGCGGGGCACGATCTCACGGTCGTCGAAATCGACCGGGAATCGGTCGCCTATCTACGCGCCCACTTCCCCGCCCTCGACGGACGCATACTCGAAGAGGATTTCCTGAAACTGCCTCTCGACCGCATATTCCCCGACCGCTTCTGCGTCATCGGGAATTATCCCTACAACATATCGAGCCAGATATTTTTCAAGGTGCTCGACTACAAAGACCGCATACCCTGTTGCAGCGGCATGATACAAAAGGAGGTCGCCGAACGCATGGCCTCGGGGCCGGGCAACAAGGACTACGGCATACTGAGTGTGCTCATGCAGGCTTGGTATGACATAGAATATTTGTTCACCGTCTCGGAACAGGTCTTCGACCCGCCCCCAAAAGTAAAATCGGCCGTCATACGCATGACACGCAACCGCGTCACCGACCTGGGGTGCAGCGAACGCCTCTTCAAACAAGTCGTGAAGACCAGTTTCAACCAGCGGCGCAAGACATTGCGCAACTCATTGAAGCCCCTGCTCGGGAAAGATTGCCCGCTTCTTGAAAACGAGCTCTTCGACAAACGCCCCGAACAGTTGTCGGTCGAACAATTTATCGCCCTCACACGAGACATCGAAACCATTCTTCCCGGACAATAACCCTCCCGTCATGGAAAAATTTACCGAAGAATACATCGAAAACATACGCAATATCATTGCCGAAAACAATACCGGGCAGGCCAAAGAAATACTCAAAGACCTGCACCCGGCCGATATTGCCGAACTGTACCAGAATCTCGACATCGAAGAGTCGGAGTTCCTTTACAAACTGCTCGACAAGGAAACCGCCGCCGACGTGCTGATGGAACTTGACGAAGACGACCGACGAAAGCTCCTCAAAGAGATGCCGAGCGAAACCATCGCCAAGGAATACATCGACCACCTCGAAACCGATGATGCGGTAGACCTCATACGCGACCTCGACGAAGATGCACAAGAAGAGGTGCTTGCCCACATCAACGACGTGGAACAGGCCGGAGACATCGTCGACCTGCTGAAATATGACGAGAACACGGCCGGTGGTCTCATGGGTACCGAAATGGTCATCGTAAACGAGAATTGGAGTATGCCCGAGTGCATAAAAGAGATGCGCCGCCAAGCCGAATACATGGACGAAATATACTATGTGTATGTGGTCGACGACGACAACAAGCTGCGCGGCGTATTCCCGCTGAAAAAGATGATTACCCACCCTTCGGCCTCGAAGATAAAGCACGTCATGAAAAAAGACCCGGTCTCGGTACGCACCGACGATACCATCGAGACGGTGGCCCAAACCATTGAAAAATATGACTTGGTGGCCCTCCCCGTCATCGACAGCATAGGCCGGCTGGTGGGTCGCATCACCGTCGACGACGTCATGGATGAAGTGCGCGAGCAAGCCGAACGCGACTACCAACTGGCTTCGGGTATCTCGCAAGACGTGGAGACGACCGATACCATTCTCACCCAGACATCGGCCCGACTTCCCTGGCTGCTCATCGGCATGATAGGAGGTTTGGCCAACTCGGTCATCTTGGGCAATTTCGAAGGAAGTTTTGCCATCAATCCGGCCATGGCCCTGTTCATTCCCCTCATTGGCGGTACGGGCGGAAACGTCGGCATACAGTCGTCGGCCATCATCGTGCAGGGCCTTGCCAACAAATCGCTCTCCCTCAACCATGCCGGAAAACAGATTCTGAAAGAGCTCGGAGTCGCCATCATCAATGCCTGCACGATTTCGGTATTGATATTCGCCGCCTGTTATTTCTTCCTGCTCGGCGGCGACGCACTCACGATATGCGTCTCCCTGTCGCTCTTTTCGGTGGTGATTTTCGCCTCGATATTCGGCACTTGCGTCCCCATCGCCCTCGAAAAAGTGGGACTCGACCCGGCCATCGCGACCGGCCCGTTCATCACCATATCAAACGACATCATCGGCATGCTCATCTACATGGGCATCTGCCAATTATTGCTTTAACAAAGGTGACCCCCAGTAAAAGGAGCGGCCTTTCCTCGATGGAAAGGCCGCTCCTTTTACTGGGTTCTCCCCGTGAGAGCTTACTCAAACATGTGGCGCAGTTTGCTGAATATGCGCTCTTTTACCGATTTGCTCGGCGTGAAACCGGGTGTACGCAACTCTTCGATTTTCTTGCGCTCCTCGGCCGTGAGATTCTCGGGCACATACACCGAGAGATTGACCAGCAAATCACCCACGCCGTATCGATTGACCGAAGGAAGCCCCTTGCCCCTCAACCGCAACACTTTGCCGGGTTGGGTACCGGGATCGATTTTCACCTTGGCCTTGCCATCGATGGTGGGCACTTCGAGCGTACCGCCCAAAGCCGCGGTGGGGAAGTCGATGAGAGCATTGTATATCAAGTCGTTTTCGTCCCGCAGCAATTCGGGGTGCGGCTCTTCCTGCACGAGTATCAGGAGGTCACCGTTGACGCCACCGTGGCGTGCGGCATTACCGGCACCGCTCATCGACAGTTGCATACCCTCTGAAACGCCGGCCGGTATGTTGATGGTGATGACTTCGTCTTCTTTGAGGATTCCCTCTCCGTTGCACTTGGGACATTTATGGGTAATGATACGGCCTTCGCCCCCACATTTGGGACAGGTCGTGGTCGATTGCATTGTACCCAAAATGGTTTGCCGCACTTGCGTGACAACCCCGCTTCCCTTACATTGCGAACAGGTCTCGTAATCGGTGCCATGCTCGGCGCCGGTGCCTTTGCAGTCGGGACAGGGGACATATTTCTTGACTTTGATTTTCTTCTCAACGCCGGTGGCTATCTCCTGCAAATTGAGTTTTACGCGCACGCGCAGGTCGGAACCTCGATTGACCCGTTTCCCGCTGCGGCTGCCGCTGAAACCGCCAAATCCGCCGAAACCGCCAAACCCGCCGCCGAATATATCGCCGAATTGGGAGAAGATGTCTTCCATCGACATTCCGCCGCCTCCAAATCCCGAGGCGCCTCCGCCATTGACTCCGGCATGGCCAAACTGGTCATATCGAGCTCTTTTTTCACTATTGCTCAGCACCTCATAGGCTTCGGCTGCTTCTTTGAATTTCTCTTCGGCCTCCTTGTCTCCGGGATTCTTGTCGGGGTGATATTGTATGGCTTTTTTGCGATAGGCTTTCTTTATCTCTTCGGCTGTCGCTGTTTTGGTGACTTCCAGCACTTCATAATAATCTCGTTTGCTGCTCATGGGTGTGTTCTTGTTTTTTTACCTTTGATTTTCCCGTTCTACTCACCGACCACGACTTTGGCATAACGTATGACCTTGTCGTTCATTGTGTACCCTTTTTGCACACAATCGATGACCTTGCCTTTCTGCTCGGGCGCGGGAGCCGGGAATGTGGTCACCGCTTCATGGAACTCGGTATCAAAATCGGCACCCTCGGTAGGAATCTCTTTCACTCCATGCTGGTCGAGATAGGTTTTGAATTTATTGTATATCAATTCTACACCTTGTTTCAGAGCCTCTACATCGGAACTCTTGCCCACGGCCTGCAAAGCGCGCTCGAAATCGTCGATGACAGGCAAGATGTCTTTAAGACACGACTCTCCGCCGTTCTTTATCAATTCGGCTTTCTCTTTCAGCGTTCTTTTGCGGAAGTTTTCAAGGTCGGCACGAGCCAGCAGATACTCTTTTTTGAGTTCTTCGACCTGAGCCCGCAACTGTTCATTCTCGGCTGCCAAAGTGTCAGTCTCTTCGGCAGGAGATGGCTCCTCGACGGGATTCTGGGTCTGATCTTCTGTCAGCTCCTCGCTGTTTTCAATCTCTTTTTCGGGAGTTTCAGATGTTTGTTCTTTCATTTTGTATTTTATTTATATTTCATTATCAATAATTTATAAGAATAGGCATCACTTCTTCGGGCCAACCCTGTGTGATGTGTCACACAGAGTAGAGCAAAAACGTTGCCAGGCCGGCAAGAGGTCTTTTTGTCAGCCTTGGAGGGGTCGGCCCGACTCTCTATCAATATTGGCAAGGTCCCGACCAGATACAACAGCCGGGGAATTCTCGCTCAATGTCCTCGGGCAGGGAACGGAAAAGGGCATATAGCGTGGAACCCGAGCCCGACATCGAAGCATAGACGGCCCCGCACGCATACAGGCGAGCTTTGAAACGGGCCAACTCGGGGTAATGGAAAAAAACACTCTTCTCAAAATCATTCACCAGGCAATCTTTCCATTCGCCCACGGGTCTCTGCACGACGGCCGACAAAGGCTCGTCGGGCAGTGCCGGGACTACCCGGGAATAGGCTTCGGCCGTAGAGACGGCTATCGGGGGCTTCACCAGGAAAAGCGTGTATCCCTGCAAAGAGAGGCCGACAGGCGACAGACGGTCGCCGATACCCTCGGCCAACATCGGTCGGTTGTAGATGAAGAACGGGCAGTCGGCTCCGAGTTGCGCCGCACATGCCGCCAACTCATCGTCATCGGCCGGGAGAGAAAACAGTCGGCGCAAGAGCAGCAACATCGTCGAGGCATCGGACGAACCGCCTCCCAGCCCGGCACCAAAGGGTATGACCTTGTGAAGGTAGGCTTCGACGGGAGGCATCGGATAACGTCGGGAAAGAATACGATAAGCCTTGACGACCAGATTGTCTTCTGCTCTGCCGTCGATAGCAAGCCCCGAAAGGTGCAAATCGCAACCCGATTCCCGGTCTGCCGCGGGAACGACTTCGAGAGCGTCGCACCACCCCACGGGATAGAATATGGTTGCTATGTCGTGATACTTGTCGGGACGTCGGGACAAGATGTTCAACCCAAGATTTATCTTGGCATTGGGAAAGAGTAACATATAAACGATTTCTGTTGCGGGGCAAATGTAGGAATTTTATCTGAAATAACACGGATTCCCTCCCCACAATCGGGGCAAGGCAGAAAGCGGCGAACCGCTCACGGAACAAGATTCCCCACGGGAATCCCGACATCAGGGAAATCAAAAAAAAGATTTGGACTGTTCTTCCAAAAGGAATAGCAATTCTATTTTTTGTATATTTGTAGCCCCAACGAAATTCCGTTTTTTACTCTCAAAGACATGGAAATCATATCCGGACGCAAAACCCCTGCCCGCAAGAAACCCCAGGCTCTCACCCCGATGGCCGACATGGGGAAGCTACAACCCCAGGCCCGCGAACTCGAAGAGGCCGTGCTGGGTGCCTTGATGCTCGAAAAAGATGCTTACTCCATCATCAGTGACATACTGAAACCCGAATGCTTCTACGAATACAAACACCAGCTCATCTACAAGGCGATTGTCGACTTGGCTATGAAGCAGGAGCCTATCGACATGCTCACCGTGTGCGAACAGTTGCGCCGCAACGGAAGCCTCGAAGAGGTGGGGGGCGAATATGTCATCACCGAGCTGACCAGCCGGGTATCGTCGGCCGCCAACATCGAATTTCACGCCCGCATCATCATGCAGAAGTACTTGGCGCGGGAATTGATACGCTTTGCCGGAGAAGTGCTGGGCGATGCCTACGACGCCACCGTCGACGTGGACGACCTGATGCAAAAGACCGAAGGCCAGTTGTTTGAGATTTCCCAACGGAATGTCAAGAAAGATTTCACGCAAATCAACCCCATCATCAACGAGGCTTTGCGCATACTCGAAATCGCATCGAACCGGAAAGACGGACTGAGCGGTCTGCAATCGGGATTTACCGACCTCGACAAAATGACATCGGGCTGGCAAAACTCCGACCTCATCATCATCGCAGCCCGTCCGGCCATGGGAAAGACGGCGTTTGTCCTCTCGATGGCCAAAAACATGGCAATCAACTACAACACGCCGGTGGCCATCTTCTCGCTCGAAATGTCGAACGTGCAGCTTGTAAATCGCCTGATAATCAACACCTGCGAAATTCCCGGAGAGAAAATCAAAAGCGGGCAGCTCGCTCCCCACGAATGGGAACAGCTGAACGCCAAAATCAACGACCTGTTCGACGCCCCCATCTACATCGACGATACCCCCAGCCTCTCGGTTTTCGAGTTGCGCACCAAGGCCCGGCGTTTGGTACGGGAACACGGCATAAAGATGATTATCATCGACTACCTGCAACTGATGAACGCCAGCGGCATGAACTTCGGCAGCCGCGAACAAGAGGTGAGCACCATTTCCCGCTCGCTCAAAGGATTGGCCAAGGAATTGAACATTCCCATCATCGCCCTTTCGCAGTTGAACCGTGGCGTGGAAACGCGTACCGGAGACGAAGGCAAACGCCCGCAACTGGCCGACCTGCGCGAGTCGGGAGCCATCGAGCAAGATGCCGACATGGTATGCTTCATACACCGCCCCGAATACTATAAAATAACCGAAGACGCCAAGGGCAACTCCCTCGTGGGACTGGCCGAAATCATCATCGCCAAGCACCGCAACGGCGCCGTGGGTGACGTGCGGCTGCGTTTCCGCGCCGAGCTGGCCCGTTTCCAAAACCTGAAAGACGACACAATCATACCCTCTAAAATCAATAAAAAATCGGCTCAGAAACAAGCCGAGAACGGAGCGGCGAAAAACATCGACCCCAACGCCGATTTTTTGAACCAGCAAGACGATTCCACCCCCTTCTAAACCACACCCATGAGCACCATCGAGGAGCAAACAAGAGATATAAAACGGCAATTCCGCAAAGCCATGAACGGAATCGTCGCCGCCAGCATGCGGGAAAAGGGAATAACCTACCGGGCAAACTTCGGCCTCACCCTCCCGTTACTGCGCCGTATCGCCGCCGCCATTCCGCCACAAAAGGAACTGGCCGAACGGTTATGGAACGAATCGGTGAGAGAATCGAAGATGCTGGCCACCTGGCTCTATCCTGCCGCGGAGATGGAACTGCCCACCGCACGGAAATGGGTCGAGGAAATTCCCTATACCGAAATCGCCGACGTGTGTTGCATGAACCTTTTTCCCCACATCGCCGAGGCGGGACGACTGGCAGCCGACTGCATCGGGTCGGCAAACGACATGGCACGATACACGGGATACCAATTATGGAGCCGGTTGTTCGCCCGGAAATACAAACCGTCGTCCGAAGAGACACGCCACCTCCTCGCCGCCTATCTCGCCCTCCTGTGCGGCCAGGTTCCCGTCCACACGTTATCGGCGGCGACAGGCTGCATCGAACGGCTGGTGATTGCCTCGCCTCGAAATGCCACCGCCACGGCGGAGATTCTCTCCACCGCGGCCATACCCGAAGAGAGGCGCCATCTGACCGATGCCCTCATCGACCTCTGCCACGAGCAGGAAGCCGAATAAACCGCATTCCGCGGCCGGGAACCGGTGCCTCGACAATCCACAAGTGACGACACGCGGCCAACATTCTATTTTTTAATCGCAAGTATCTGGCCATTCGAGGCGATATTTCGGTTTTATTTTTTATCTTTGCCTCGTTTGGCATAACGAAAGCGCCATGATTGAGGAGAAAACCCGAGAAATCGTCAGACAAAAGTTGACCCAATATCTCGAAGCGAAGAAGCTGAGAAAGACGACCGAGCGATATGAGATACTGGACACCATCTATGCGACAAGCGAGCATTTCGATGTCGACTTGCTCTATAAGATGATGGCGAAAGGCGAATACCGGGTGAGCCGTGCCACAGTCTACAACACCATCGACCTGCTGGTCGATGCGGGTTTGGTGCGCAAACACCAGTTCAGCAACCACCCGACACAGTATGAGAAATCGTACAATATGGCCAATCACCACCATCTCATCTGCACCCGCTGCGGAAAGATAAGAGAGGTAAAAGACCCCAAACTGCTCGAAGTGCTGTCGCAAAAAAAATTCGCACGATTCACCACGGCCTACTATGCCCTCTATGTCTACGGCATCTGCTCATCGTGCATGCAAGCCGAACAAAAAGAGTTACGCAAGAAAAACAACGAAAAAGAATCAAAACAACAATAAATAACCTCACACATCAATTATGAAATCAGTAGATGTATTATTAGGATTGCAATGGGGCGACGAAGGCAAAGGCAAAGTCGTCGATGTTCTCACTCCGAAATACGACGTCATCACTCGTTTCCAAGGTGGCCCCAACGCCGGCCACACGCTGGAATTCAACGGCGAGAAATATGTGCTCCGTTCCATACCTTCGGGCATATTCCAGGGCGGGAAAATCAACATCATCGGCAACGGTGTCGTACTCGACCCGGTACTCTTCAAGCAGGAAGCCGAAGCGCTGGCAGCCAGTGGCCACGACATCACCCGCCAACTCTATATCTCGAAGAAAGCCCACCTCATACTTCCCACCCACCGCATGCTCGACGCCGCCTACGAGGCAGCCAAGGGCGCCGGCAAAATAGGCACGACGGGCAAAGGCATAGGCCCCACCTATACCGACAAGGTGAGCCGCAACGGATTGCGCGTGGGAGACCTGCTCCACAACTTCGAAGAAAAATATGCCAAGGCCAAGGCGCGCCACGAAGCCATACTCCAATCGCTCCACTACACCTATGACATCACCGAACTCGAAGCCCAGTGGTTTGCTTCGCTCGACTACCTGAAACAGTTCCGTTTCATCGACAGCGAACACGAAATCAACAAACTGCTGAAAGACGACAAGTCGGTACTGGCCGAAGGAGCACAAGGCACGCTGCTCGACGTCGACTTCGGTTCCTACCCCTTTGTCACCTCGTCGAACACCATCTGTGCCGGAGCCTGCACCGGCCTGGGCGTAGCCCCCGGCCGCATCGGCAAAGTCTATGGCATATTCAAAGCCTATTGCACCCGCGTGGGAAGCGGCCCCTTCCCCACCGAGCTCTTTGACGAGACCGGAAAGAAAATCCGCGACATCGGTCACGAATACGGTGCCGTCACCGGCCGTGAACGCCGTTGCGGCTGGATCGACCTCGTCGCCCTGAAATACGCCATCATGATCGACGGCGTGACCGACCTCATCATGATGAAGAGCGACGTACTCGACACCTTCGACACCATCAAAGCCTGCGTGGCATACCGCATCGACGGACAAGAGACCGATGAGTTCCCCTTCGAAATCGACGACAAAATCGAACCGGTGTATGTCGAATTACCCGGCTGGAAATGCGACATGACCCACATGCAGAGCGAAGATGAGTTCCCCGAGGAATTCAATGCCTACCTCACCTTCCTCGAAGAGGAGCTGGGAGTACGCATCAAAATCGTATCGGTAGGTCCCGACCGGGCTCAAACCATCGAACGCTACACCGAAGAGAACTGATTGCCCACCCTTTCCGACCCCAACGCGACCAGACCACCGATGTTGACCCCCTTAGCCGAACGACTGCGCCCCAAAACGCTCGATGAATACATCGGGCAGGAACATCTCGTGGGCAAAGGGGCGGTGCTGCGGCGCATGATCGACAGCGGAGAAATCTCCTCCTTTATACTGTGGGGCCCTCCCGGTGTCGGCAAAACGACACTCGCCCACATCATCTCGGTGCAACTCAAAGCCCCCTTCTACACCCTGAGTGCCATACACTCAGGGGTAAAAGAGGTGCGCGAAGTCATCGAAAAATGCAAAGGCAACGGCATTTTCAGGCAGAGCCGCCCCATCTTGTTTATCGATGAAATACACCGCTTCAACAAGTCGCAGCAAGACTCGCTGCTGGGCGCCGTAGAAGACGGCACGGTGACCCTCATCGGTGCCACGACCGAAAACCCGTCGTTCGAAGTCATACGCCCGCTCCTCTCCCGCTGTCAAGTCTATGTGCTCAAATCGCTCGACGCCGCCCACCTGCAACAGCTTCTCGACCGGGCCTTGAAGAGCGACAAAGAGTTGCAAAAACGCAAGGTCGACGTGCGCAAGACGACCGCCCTCTTCCGCTACGCCGGCGGCGACGCCCGCAAGTTGCTCAACATCATCGACCTCATTGCCAACGCCACCCCCGAAAGCGAGCCGCTCGTCATCGACGATGCCGTGGTGACCGACCGTCTGCAACAAAACCCGATGGCCTATGACAAGGAAGGCGAAATGCACTACGACATCATCTCGGCCTTTATCAAGTCGATACGCGGCAGCGACCCCGACGGAGCCGTCTACTGGCTGGCCCGCATGGTGGCAGGAGGAGAAGACCCCAAGTTTATCGCCCGGCGACTGGTCATCTCGGCCTCGGAAGACATCGGATTGGCCAATCCCAACGCCCTGCTCATCGCCAACGCCGCATTCGAAGCCGTGCAAAACATCGGTTGGCCCGAAGGGCGCATCGCCCTGGCCGAAGCGGCCGTATATCTGGCATGCAGCCCCAAAAGCAACTCGGCCTACAAAGCCATCAACGACGCACTCGCCTGCGTCGAACAGACCGGCAACCTGCCTGTTCCCCTCCACCTGCGCAACGCGCCGACCTCCCTCATGAAAGAGCTGGGCTATGGGAAAGGGTATCTCTATGCCCACGACTACGACGGAAATTTCGTAAAACAACAATACCTGCCCGACGAGCTCAAAAACGCCACGATATGGAAACCGCAGGCCAATGCCGCCGAAGAGCGACACAAAGAACGCCTGCGTGCTTTGTGGGGCGACAAATACAAATAAAGCCTCTCCAAACAAGAAAAAGGGCGCAAACCGATATTTTGTAAAGCCGATATGCCAAAAAGGCCGCAAAAAGGAAAATATGTTCCTTTTACGGCCTTTTTATTTGACATTTTCTTGGCAAAGGTCAAAAAAAAACATAAATTTGTTCCCTCGAAAATTTCATTTGAGAACCATATATCAGAATATCGATACACTAAAAATATTTCAAAATGAAGAAGCACAATTTTTATGCAGGCCCCTCAATTCTGAGCCAATACACCATTAAAAATACAGCAGACGCTGTACTGGATTTCGCTGGGACAGGACTCTCTTTGCTGGAAATATCACACCGTAGCAAAGAATTTTCGGCCGTTATGGACGAAGCCCGCGCTCTGGTCAAAGAATTATTAGACGTACCGGCCGGTTACGATGTCGTATATCTCGGCGGCGGAGCCAGCCTGCAATTCTGCATGGTGCCTTTCAACTTGCTGAAAAAGAAAGCCGCATACCTCGAAACAGGTACTTGGGCCGTCAATGCCATCAAAGAGGCCAAACTGTTTGGCGAAGTCGACGTCGTTGCATCGTCGAAAGAAGCCAACTTCACCTATATCCCCAAAGACTACACCGTACCCGAAGACGCCGACTACTTCCACATCACGACCAACAACACCATCTTCGGAACCGAGTTGCGTCAAGATCCCGACGTGAAAGTACCTTTGGTAGCCGACATGTCGTCGGACATCTTCTCCCGCCCCGTCGATGTGTCGAAATATGACATCATCTATGCCGGTGCACAGAAGAACCTCGCCCCTGCCGGCGTCACGGTTGCCATCGTGCGCGAAGAGGCTTTGGGTCATGTAGACCGCGCTATCCCCACGATGCTCGACTACCGCACCCACATCAAGAAAGGCTCCATGTTCAACACACCTCCTTGCCTGCCGGTATTCGCCGCCCTGCAAACCCTCAAATACTACAAAGAATTGGGTGGCGTAAAGGTGCTCGAAAAGATGAACATCGAAAAAGCCGCTCTCCTCTACGACGAAATCGACCGCAACAAACTGTTCCGCGGAACGGTGGTTCCCGAAGACCGTTCAATCATGAACGTATGCTTCGTCATGAGCGATGAATACAAGGAACTCGAAGAAGAATTTGCCAAGTTTGCCGCCGAACAAGGCATGGTAGGCATCAAGGGTCACCGTTCGGTGGGCGGATTCCGCGCCTCGCTCTACAACGCGCTGCCCAAATCGAGCGTCGAAGCCCTCATCGCCACGATGCAGGAATTTGAAAGAAAACACTAATCTTATCGCATCATGAAAATATTAGTTGCAACCGACAAACCTTTTGCAGCCGTTGCGGTAGAAGGTATCAAAAAAGAAATCGAAGGTGCCGGACTGGAACTGGTGCTCCTCGAAAAATACGGTGAAAAAGCCAAACTGCTCGAAGCCGTGAAAGATGTCGAAGGCATCATCGTGCGCAGCGACATCATCGACGCCGAGGTGTTCGACGCCGCCAAAAACCTGAAAATCGTCGTGCGCGCCGGTGCCGGCTATGACAACATCGACTTGGCTGCCGCCACGGCACACAACGTGTGCGTGATGAACACCCCGGGTCAAAACTCCAACGCCGTCGCCGAACTGGTATTCGGCATGGCCGTGATGATGATTCGCAACTTCTACAACGGCACGTCGGGCACCGAACTCAAAGGCAAGAAACTGGGTATCCACGCCTTCGGACAGGTAGGCCGCAATGTGGCCCGCATAGCCAAAGGTTTCGGTATGGACGTATATGCATTCGACCCCTATTGCCCCTCAAACGTCATTGCAGAAGCCGGTGTCACCCCCATCGAAGACATCAACGAGCTCTACAAGACCTGCCAATATGTATCGTTGCATATCCCCGCTACCGATGAGACCAAAAAATCGATCAACTACAACCTGTTGAAACAGATGCCCAAAGGCGCCGTCCTCATCAATACCGCCCGCAAAGAGGTTATCAACGAAGAAGAACTGGTGGCCCTCATGGAAGAACGCGCCGACTTCCGGTACATCTCCGATATTGCCCCCACCAACGCCGACGTATTCGCCGAGAAACTCGCCGGTCGCTACTTCTTCACCCCCAAGAAAATGGGTGCACAGACAGCCGAAGCCAACATCAATGCCGGTATCGCCGCCGCCAAACAATCGGTAGGATACCTCAAAGAGGGCATCGACAAATTCAGAGTGAACAAATAAAGACCTGACACTATTTATAAGAGGGTGATACTATCGCACGCTATGCAATAGCTCACCCTCTTTTATTTTAAAAACAAAACCGTATGGCAAAAATCAAACCCTTCAAAGGAATAAGACCGCCTCGTGAACTGGTCGAAGAGGTCGCTTCACGCCCCTATGACGTGCTCAATTCGGAAGAAGCCCGCGCCGAAGCTGCCGGGAACGAGAAATCGCTCTACCACATCATAAAACCCGAAATCAATTTCGCACCGGGTACCGACGAACATGACCCCAAAGTTTATGACAAGGCTGTCGAGCAATTCAACCTTTTCCAGGAAAAAGGGTGGCTGGTACAAGACCCGAGCGAAAAATACTACGTCTACGCCCAAACGATGAACGGCCGCACCCAATATGGCCTCGTCGTATGCGCCAACGTCGACGACTACCTCAACGGCGTGATAAAAAAACATGAGCTTACCCGCCGCGACAAGGAAGAAGACCGCATGAAACATGTCCGCATCAACAATGCCAACATCGAACCGGTATTCTTTGCCTACCCCGACAATACCGAACTCGACGCCATCGTGGCCGAAACCGTAAAAGGAGAGCCCGAGTATGACTTCACGGCTCCCGACGGATTCGGACACCACTTCTGGCTCATCAACGACCCGGCCACCATACAGCGCATCACCGAGTTGTTTGCCGCCATTCCCTACCTCTACATTGCCGACGGCCATCACCGCACCGCTGCCGCCGCTCTTGTCGGTGCCGAAAAAGCCCGTCAAAACCCCAACCACCGTGGCGACGAAGAGTACAACTATTTCCTGGCCGTGTGCTTCCCGGCATCGCAACTGCACATCATCGACTACAACCGTGTGGTAAAAGACCTCAACGGGCTGAGCGATGAAGCCTTCCTCGCCCGACTGGCCGAAAATTTCACCGTCGAGAAAAAAGGGAAGGAAATCTATCACCCCACCGCCCTTCACAACTTCTCGCTCTACCTCGGCGGCGATTGGTACTCGCTGACAGCCAAAGCCGGCACCTACAACGACAACGACCCCATCGGGGTACTCGATGTCACGATTTCGTCGGACTTGATTCTGCGCGACATTTTGGGCATCACCGACCTGCGCAGCGACAAACGCATCGACTTCGTAGGCGGCATACGCGGTCTCGAAGAGTTGAAACGCCGTGTCGACAGCGGAGAGATGAAAGTGGCTCTCGCCCTCTACCCCGTCTCGATGAAACAACTCATGGATATTGCCGACTCGGGCAACATCATGCCCCCCAAGACGACTTGGTTCGAACCCAAACTGCGGTCGGGTCTCGTCATACACAAACTTGCCTGATGCTTTAAAAAGAGCATAAAAAACACAAGAGGTCATAAAAACCTCAAAAAAAACATCTCATCATGCAGCTATTAGTCGATTTTCCACATCTGACTAATAGCTGCTTGTCAAAAAAGCCCTGCCACTTTCTCATGACAGAAAAAGAGCTGATCGACAATTGCAGAAAAAACAATCCCCAGGCGCAACGTGCCCTCTACGACTTGTACGCCCGCAAAATGATGGCGGTGTGTATGCGTTACGGTCGCGACTACGACACGGCACAAGACTTGATGCAAGAGGGATTTATCAAGGTTTTTACGGCAATCGACAGCTACACGGGCAATGGCTCTTTTGAGGGTTGGGTGAGAAAAATATTTATCAACACCGCCTTGGAGTACCTCCGTCGCAACGACATCTTGCGCGAAACCGTCGACATCGATGATAACGAGCCCCTGCAAGAAATCGACGACTCAACGGTCGAACAGATGTCGGCCGACGAATTGATGGAGTTGATTGCCGAGTTACCGGCCGGTTTCAGAACCGTATTCAACCTCTTCGTCGTGGAAGGATACAACCACAAAGAAATCGGCACGATGCTGGGAATTACCGAGAGCACCTCGCGTTCTCAACTGACCCGGGCCAAGAAATGGTTACAAAAACGTTTGAACGAACTATAAGGTTCTGCAAAGGAAGATAAAATAGAATGAAACCATCAGACAGAGTGATACAATCGAAACTGAAAGACCATGAAGTGGACGTTCCCGACGGTCTTTGGGCGGAGATAGAGCGCCGACTGCCGTCGAAGCGGAAGGTCCCTGTCTGGAAAAAGTATGTGCGGTATGCCGCTGCCGCATCGTTGCTGTTGGCCTGCGGGCTGTCGGGTTACTTGCTCCTGCAACCCCACACGTCCGGGACGAGATGGGTGCAGCAAACGATTGAAGAGGCAAGTCTCGCCACAGAATCACTCTCGCCGACCCTGACGGAGACACAGGCACAAAGCCCCGACAACCAAAATCAGGGACAACCGGCAATGGCCGAAAGGGCGTCAATCGGAACCGGCTCCAAGCCGGCCGCCACACGACCCGACATGGTGGCACAAGAAATCGGGCAAGAGCAACAACTTCCTGCCCAAGTACACGGCTCCGACGCAGTCACCACTTCCCAAGAGACTCTTCAAGGGCAACCCTCGGAAGAGAATCACCGCCACGACAACAAGGCCGGGCGGGAAATCCGGGGAGAAGGCACCTCGGTCGACAATAGCGGAACAGAGCCGTCGCATCGGGCAAAAGAGACAACGTCAGGCCACACGACAACCGCGCAATATGCCCACGCCTCTCCCACCGGCCGGAAGAGAAGCGACCGACAAAACGACCCGGGCTGTTCCTTGGGCATCGTCTCGGCCAATGCCATCTCGGCCACCCAGTATGCCCAGGACACCCGCATCACGAGAAGCAACCTCTATTATGCCAATGAGAGCCAGATACTGAAATATCAACATAAAGTACCCATTTCGGTAGGCATCACGGTCGAAAAGCAATTCGGAAAACGGTGGGGACTCGAAAGCGGGCTGGTATATACCCTGCTGCGTTCGGACTATAAAACCGAGAACCTGCAACGCGAAGGAAAACAAGAATTGCATTACCTGGGAATCCCGCTCATGGTGCGATTCAAATTTTTCAATACACGCTTCATCGGCCTGTATGCAGCGGCCGGGCCACGAATGGACTTCAACATCTACGGCCGTCGAACCGATGACACTTACACGCAACTGGCATACAGTACCTATACCGAGAATATCAGAGACCGGAAAGTGCAATGGTCGGCCCACCTAAAAGTCGGCGTCAGTTACATCATTTCACGGCACTTCGACATCTATGCCGAGCCGGCTCTCGCCTATTTCTTCGACAACGGGAACAAATCCATCGAAAACCTGTGGAAGGACAAGCCGTTGAACTTTGCTTTCCACTTGGGAATCAGGACCAAATTCTAACACACAAAAACATTAAATATGAAACGGACAAAACAAGGACTCATTTTCTCCTCACTCATTCTGCTCTCGCTTTGCGGCCTGAGCAGCTGCCTCGGCGATAAAGGCAACATGACCACCTCGTATGGGACAGGCACCATTCTCAACCTGAACAACACGCCCTGCATACGACTCGATGATATAAACCTCAATATCACGGGAGCCGGCATTCCCACTCTCGAAGACAGCATTGCCCGCGCCATCGTATATTATACCATCGACTGGGACAACCAGACCGCCAATGCCGAAGCCAAAGGCATATACGATGCCACCTTCTCAAATATCGACACCTGGGGCATAGACGACTTTACCGAAATGCCCGGAGATTTTGACTTCAAGGCAACCGATACGCTGCGCGCCATCGCCCAACCGTATATTACTTACGGAACCGAAATCACCCCCAACATGTTGACGATGAACGTCAGACTCTACGCCGGAGAAGGCAATGTGAGCCTGATTCAGAAAAACACGCCGGCCGACCCCAATTACATGGGAATGACCACCGACACCCTCATTGTCGCCTATGAAATGGCAGAATGGTCGAAAGAGACGCGCGATGTATGGTACACATTCGAACTGCCCGACTATCCGTCGAACATCACCTCCCTCACCTTATTGTACCGGAGCGCCTCTAACTCGGGATTCACCTCGGTATGGAAACAGGACCTCGGAGGATACATCTACACGATGTCGACCAAATTCAGCGATTAAAAACAATTTCAGAACATATACAGACTTTTTTCCAGTAAAAGTGCCGCGAGACATCAATCGAGAGATTGGTGTCTCGCTTTTTTGCACAAAAGCGGGTGTCGGGGAATGTCTTTTTTTTATCAAATATTCCTCGGAATAAATAATTATTTCCTATTTTTGTCACAGAAACAAAAGGGGTGCCGGAACAAACGGCTGAGATTACACCCTATGAACCTGCCCGGGTAATGCCGGGAAGGAATTTGTTCATAGAGAAAACCAAACCAAAATATCTCACAAACAGCCTGACCCATATTCCGGTACTTTCTCAAAACGACTGAGAATATGGAATGTCATTATCCCACTTGCCTTACTATTGCAGGCTCGGACAGTAGCGGAGGCGCCGGCATACAAGCCGACCTCAAAACGATGTCAGCACTGGGCGTGTATGGTATGTCTGTCATTACAGCAGTGACCGCACAAAACACCTGCGGCGTGACCGGCATTCAAGCCATAACCCCGGATATCGTAAAAGCACAACTCGAAGCCGTATTTTCCGATATTGCCTGCGATGCCGTGAAAATAGGTATGCTTTTCTCTGTCGAGACCATCGCTGCGACCATTGACATGTTGGACAAATATGCACCCCTGCACATTGTGCTCGACCCGGTATTGGTATCGACCAGCGGCCACCGTCTCTACGGCGACGACCGCCTTGTAGATGCCCTGAAAGCGGGGCTCTTCCCGCGGGCGACCCTCATCACGCCCAACACCGAAGAGGCCGCCCTCCTGTCGGGAATCGCCATTCACAGCGAGCCCGACATGTATCGCGCAGGAGAAGTCCTCCTGGGAATGGGTTGTCGAGCCGTCCTCATCAAGGGCGGACATCTTATGCAACAGGCGATGAACGACATACTTTTCACATCGGGCAACGCCCCGCTCCTGTTCTCGGCCGAAAAGGTCGACACGCCCAACACTCACGGCACAGGGTGCACACTCTCTTCGGCTATCGCTTCTTATTTGGCTTTGGGCAAAGAGTTGAAAACCGCTATCGCTCTCGCGAAACAATATGTCCACGAAGGTCTGACAGCGGGCGCCCATGTGACGGTAGGCCACGGCCACGGTCCTCTGAACCATCTCTTCGCCCCACTCCCTCTTCTCGCGAAAAACAACACAAAATAACGATAAACTCTGCGTATAAGGTATGAAAGTCTTTTTGAACCGTCAAGAAATATGTGTTGGCAGCCGGGCAACTCTCAAAGAATTGCTTTTAGGACAAAGCATCTCGTCCGAGGGTATTGCCGTCGCCGTCAACAACCGCATCATCAGCAAAGACGATTGGGCAACCACATTCTTGTCGAACAACGACAAGGTGACCGTCATTCACGCTGCCTGCGGCGGATAATGATTCTCTTCGATGACAAAACCATGTAAAAGCCCGATTCCCATGACATCGGGAATCGGGCTTTTCTTTTTTTGATTTTACATGAAACTGATAGGAATTACAAGCGAAACGATATTCGAGGGGGAGGCGGCCCAAATCGTGCGTTGGCTCGAATGCGGCCTTGACCAAATGCACATACGCAAACCGGGATATTTGTCCGACGAAATCGCCACCTTGCTGGAACACATTCCGGCCGAGTACCATACCCGGCTGATTCTCCATGACCACTTCGAGCTGGCCCACGAGTACCCCGTAGGCGGATTGCACCTCAACCGCCGCAACCCGGTGTGTCCGGCCGGCTATCAAGGCACCACGGGACGTTCGTGCCACAGCCTCGACGAAGTAAAGACATGCTGCGACACGACCTATTGTTTCCTCAGTCCCATCTACGACAGCATTTCAAAAAAAGGATACACCTCACACTTCCCGGCCGGGACCCTCGACCGAGCCCGACAAGAAGGCATCATCTCCCAACGCGTCTACGCCCTCGGCGGCATCACACCGCAACAATTTCCACAAATCGAAGGCTGGGGATTTGGCGGAGCCGCGATGCTCGGCTACCTGTGGGAAGCAGCGTCGCCCGAAGAAACCGCCGTCCGCATGGAAACCCTGAAAGCCTATCTGAGACACTAACCTGCACGCCATGCTACAATTTATCACGCACACCAACGAACGATATGATTACTACACATCGGCACAAGCCGCTCTCGAAGGGGGCTGCCGATGGATACAACTACGCATGAAGGAGGCCGGCGACGACGAAATTCTCGCTGTCGCCCACCCTTTGCGCGCGCTCTGCAACCGCTACGGTGCCACCCTCATTCTCGACGACAAAGTGGAACTTGTCTCCAAATGCAAAGCCGACGGCGTGCACCTCGGGAAAAACGACATGCCGCCGCGCGAGGCACGTCGCATTCTCGGAGAGAAAGCCATTATCGGCGGGACGGCCAACAGCATCGACGACATCGACTACCTGGTTGCAAGCGGGGTGAATTACATAGGACTGGGACCTTTCCGCTTCACAGAGACCAAGAAGAAGCTGAGTCCCATTCTGGGCATCGAAGGCTATCGGCACATCTTACAAGCCTGCCGAGACAAAGGATACCCCCTCCCCATCGTCGCCATCGGCGGCATCACGCTCGACGATATACCCCGACTCATGACAACGGGCATCGCCGGCATCGCTTTATCGGGGACAATCCTGAACGCCGAAAAGCCCGCAGAAGAAACTCGAAAAATTATCGAATCTATTAATAACAACAAATTATGAACAAATTGATTATCGGAGGACGGGAGTTCAACTCCCGCCTGTTTGTCGGAACCGGCAAATTCAGTTCAAACGATTTGATGCAACAAGCCATTCTCGCATCGGAGTCGGAAATGGTAACCGTCGCCATGAAACGCGTCGACATGGACGCACCGCAACAAGACGACATTCTCACCCACATTCGCAAAGAGAGCATACAACTGCTTCCCAACACCTCGGGTGTGCGCAATGCCGAAGAAGCCGTCCTCGCCGCCCAACTGGCCCGGGAAGCATTCGGGACGAACTTTATCAAACTCGAAATACACCCCGACCCCAAATACCTGCTTCCCGACCCGATAGAGACCCTGAAAGCAACCGAAGAACTGGTAAAGATGGGATTTGTCGTGCTGCCCTACATACAGGCCGACCCCGTTTTGTGCAAACGGCTCGAAGAGGTGGGCGCCGCCACAGTCATGCCCCTGGGCGCCCCCATCGGCACCAACAAGGGATTGCGCACCCGCGACCTGCTCGAAATCATCATCGCCGAGAGCCGCGTGCCCGTTGTCGTCGATGCCGGTATCGGTGCGCCTTCACATGCCGCCGAAGCCATGGAATTGGGAGCCGACGCCGTGCTGGTCAACACCGCCATCGCCGTAGCAGGGAATCCCGTCGAAATGGCCATCGCATTCAAAGAGGCGGTTATCGCCGGCCGACGGGCCTACGAAGCCGGCCTCGGCGCACAATGTGCCCACGCCATCGCCAGCAGCCCCCTTACCTCATTTCTCGACTAAACACGTTTTCCCATGAAAAAAGAAATCACGCGACACAACTACCCGGGTTCTGAAAAAGTGTATGTACCCGGCAAACTGCACGACATAAAAGTGGCCATGCGCAAGGTCAACCTCACCGACACGGTGAACATCGTCGACGGAGAACGCATCGTGCGCCACAACGACCCGGTGTATGTCTACGACACCAGCGGCGTCTATACCGACCCGGCCGTGGAAATCGACCTCGACAAGGGACTTCCCCGCCTGAGGGAACCGTGGGTGACTCAACGCGGCGATGTGGAACGGCTCCCGTCGATCACATCGGAATACGGCCGCATGAGACAGGCCGACAAGAGCCTCGATGAAATCCGCTTCAAACACCTGCACCTGCCCTACCGCGCCAAGGCCGGACGGGAAATCACCCAAATGTACTATGCCAAACAGGGCATCATCACGCCCGAGATGGAATATGTGGCGATACGCGAAAACCTCCAAAACGAGATGCTGGGCATCGATACCCACATCACCCCCGAGTTCGTGCGTGACGAAGTGGCTTGCGGCCGCGCCATCATTCCGGCCAACATCAACCACCCCGAAGCCGAACCGATGATTATCGGCCGCAACTTCCTGGTGAAACTCAACACCAACATCGGAAACTCGGCCCTCTCGTCGGGCATCGAAGAAGAGGTGGAGAAAGCCATGTGGAGCTGCTATTGGGGAGGCGACACGCTCATGGACCTCTCGACGGGCGACCACATACACGAAACCCGCGAGTGGATTATCCGCAACTGCCCCGTGCCCATGGGTACGGTACCCATCTACCAGGCCCTCGAAAAAGTGAACGGCGTGGCCGAAGACCTTACTTGGAAAATCTACCGCGACACCCTCATCGAACAATGTGAACAGGGCGTCGACTACTTCACCATTCACGCCGGCGTGCTGAAAGCTCATGCCGAACTGGTGGGCGAGCGTCTCACGGGTATCGTGTCGCGCGGAGGTTCCATCATGACCAAATGGTGCGTGAGCCACAACGAAGAGAATTTCCTCTACACCCACTTCGACGAGATATGCGAGATTGTCAAGCAATACGATGTGGCCCTCTCGCTGGGCGACGGCATGCGCCCGGGCTCGATACACGACGCCAACGACCGTTCGCAATTCCTCGAACTCGACGTGTTGGGCGAGCTCACCCAAAAGGCATGGGCCCACAACGTGCAGGTCATCATCGAAGGCCCCGGGCACGTTCCCATGCAGAAGATACGGGAAAACATGGAACGCCAGCTCACCTCGTGCCACGAAGCCCCGTTCTACACCCTCGGCCCGTTGACCACCGACATCGCCCCCGGCTATGACCACATCACATCGGCCATCGGCGCGGCTCAAATCGCCTGGTTGGGAACGGCCATGATATGCTACGTCACGCCCAAAGAACACTTGGGTCTCCCCAACCGCGAAGATGTGCGCAACGGCGTCATCGCCTACAAGATTGCCGCCCACGCCGCCGACATTGCCAAGGGGCACCCCGGCGCCACGGTGAGAGACGACGCACTGAGCAAGGCTCGCTTTGAGTTCCGCTGGAAAGACCAGTTCAACCTCTCGCTCGACCCCGAAAGGGCATTGGCCTACTACAAGGAGGGCTCGAAAAACGATGGCGAGTATTGCACCATGTGCGGGCCCAACTTCTGTGCCATGCGCATCACGCAAAGCCTCAACGACTGCATCAAATAAGAGGAAGATGGACCGCATCACCGACCTACGCACCGTTCTCGGGCAACCGTTGTCACGCCAAGCCATCGGCCAGGTAGCCGCATCGGTGGCAGAATATCCGAGTGACAGATGTTGTCGCCCCGTGAAAAACCGGCCGTGCAGGCTCTCAGCATGAAGTTGGCTTTCGAACTTGGCAAAGAAGAACCCGAACTACTGTCCGAATTGAAATTATATTTAGAAAACTGTTCAACACAATTCTACTCGCCCGCCTTCCTCTCAGCCCGAAGGAATGTGTTGCGCCACATAGAATCTCAACAAAAAAACAAGGTATCAAAGAAATGTTGTTTTCAGAAGAATTAGAGAAATATTCGTGGGACGAAATCACGAAACAGATATATGCAAAAACAGAAGCCGATGTCGCCCGCGCCCTCACTCAGGAACACCTGCAAATAGAGGACTTCATGGCTCTCATCTCACCGGCCGCCGAGCACTACCTCGAAGAGATGGCCGTCCGCAGCCGCATGTATACCCAGCAACGCTTCGGGAAAACCATCAGCATGTATATCCCGATGTATATCACCAACTCCTGCACCAATTTCTGCGTCTACTGCGGGTTCAACCACAACAATCCCATCAACCGCATTATCCTCACCGACGAAGAAATCGTGGAGGAATGCAAAGCGATACGCCGCCTGGGGCCGTTCGAAAACCTGCTCATCGTCACGGGAGAAAACCCGCACTTGGCCGGTGTCGACTATCTCGAAAACGCATTGCGGCTGGCACGCCCCTACTTCTCCAACCTCACCATCGAAGTCATGCCGCTCAAAAGCGAAGATTACTACCGGCTCACCCAGTCGGGACTGAACGGCGTAGTCTGCTTCCAGGAAACCTACCACCGCGAGCGCTACAAGGTTTACCACCCCAAAGGCATGAAATCGAACTTCGAGTGGCGTGTCAACGGCTTCGACCGCATGGGACAGGCCGGTGTGCACAAGATAGGCATGGGCGTGCTCATCGGTCTCGAAGAGTGGCGCACCGACATCACCTTCATGGCCATACACCTGCAATATCTGCGCAAAAAATACTGGAAGACCCGTTACAGCGTCAATTTCCCGCGGTTGCGGCCATCGGAAGGCCACTTCCAACCCAACGTCGTGATGAGCGACCGGCAACTGGCGCAGACGATTTTCGCCTTCCGCCTCTTCGACCACGACGTCGACATTTCGGTATCGACCCGTGAGAATCCGCAATTCCGCGACCACATCGCCACCCTGGGCGCCACATCGTTGAGCGCCGGCTCAAAAACCGAACCGGGCGGATACTTCACCCACCCGCAGGCACTCGAACAATTTGTCGTCAGTGACGACCGCACCCCCGCCGAAGTGGAACAAGCCGTCAAGAAAGCCGGATATGAAGTGGTGTGGAAAGACTGGGACCGCATTTTCGACTAAACGAGAATACTCATGACGCCATCGGAACGTTACGCCCGCCAAGTCATGCTGCCCGAGATAGGCATCTCGGGCCAGCAGGCTTTGGAGCGGGCTTCGGTACTCATCGTCGGAGCCGGCGGGCTGGGTTCGCCCATCGCCCTCTACCTCTGTGCCGCCGGAATAGGCCGCATAGGTCTTATCGACGGTGACACCGTATCGGAAAGCAACCTGCAACGACAGATTCTCTACACCGAAGATGAAACCGGGAAGAGCAAGGTCGAATGTGCCCGAGCCACCTTGGCAGGACAGAACGGGAAATGCCGCATCGACACCTATCCGCACTTCCTCACCGAAAAAAATGCCGCCGACATCATCACGCCCTATGACATCATTGTCGACGGGTGCGACAACTACGCCACCCGATACCTTCTCGACGACTGGTGCCACCGTTTGCAAAAGCCCTATGTCTACGGAAGCATCGAAGGTTTCCGGGGGCAAGTGTCGGTATTCGACGGCGACAAAGGGAAACGATATGCACAACTGTTTCCCGACCGAGCCACCCTCTCGTCGCGACACGCCGTGCCGGCGGGTGTCATCGGCCCCACACCCGGTGTCATCGGCAGCATCGAGGCCGCCGAGGTCATCAAACTCATCACCGGCTGCGGAGAACCGCTCTACAATCGGCTTTTCACCATCGACTTGCTCACGATGGAAAGCTACACGCTCGACATTTAGCCATGCAAAATGGGTGAAAACCTTGCGGGAACCAAATTTTTTTCACATATTCGCTTTGCGTTTCCACCCAAAATCGAACCTCTATGAAAAACAAAGTGCACCTTCTTTGTGCGTTGGTCTTGGCCGCGCTACCCCTTTTCCCGACTCATGCCGATGAAGGCATGTGGCTCCTCCCGCTACTCAAAGGGCAAAACATCGAACAGATGAAAGGTCTCGGCCTCGAAATCTGCGCCGAAGACATTTACCACCCCGACTCGGTGTCGCTGAAAGATGCCGTGGTCATTTTCGGCAACGGTTGCACCGGCGAAGTCATTTCGCCGCAAGGTCTCGTCCTGACCAACCACCACTGCGGTTATGACTACATACAGGCTCACAGCAGCGTCGACAACGACCTGCTCACCAATGGATTTTGGGCCAAAAACCGCAAAGAAGAGTTGCCCAATCCGGGACTCACGGTGACATTCATCGACAAAATCGAGGAGGTGACCGACTATGTCGAAGAAGAGTTGGAGAAGGACACCAGCCACATCGAGATGAAATATCTCAATACCCAATTTCTCAACTCGCTGGCCGAGAAACGCGTAGGGAAAGATTTCCTGGAAAACAATCCCGGTACGACGGTCATCATCAAGCCCTTCTACGGAGGCAACCGCTACTACATGTTCACCCAAAAGGTCTATCCCGATGTGCGCATGGTCGCCGCGCCCCCCTCTTCCATCGGGAAATTCGGTGCCGATACCGACAACTGGGAATGGCCGCGACACACAGGCGATTTCTCCATATTCCGCGTCTATGCCGACTCTTTGGGCAACCCTGCCCCCTACGACACCTGCAACGTGCCCCTGCGACCGAAAAAATATTTCGACCTCAGTATCAGAGGCGTCAAGGAGAACGACTTTGTCATGATCATGGGCTTCCCCGGACGCACCAACCACTATTACACCCCGGCCGAAGTCAAGGAACGGAAAGAAATCGACAACCAAATACGCATCAACGTGAGAGACCTGCGCCAAAGGCTCATGCTCAATGCCATGCTTGCCGACCCCAAAGTGCGCATACAATACGCCGGGAAATATGCCTCCTCGACCAACAGCTACAAGAGCAGCAAAGGCATGAACATCATGATCGACCTGCAATCGACGGCCTATCTCAAAGAGCGTCAAATGAACGAGCTCCTCAACTGGGGGTGGGACAATGACATCGCCGAATACCGCGAAGCCGTGGATATAATTGCCCACGAAGTGCAAAAACGCGCCGGACTGAAAAAACGCATGCAATACCTGCTCGAAGCCTTGTGGATAGGCACCGAATGCAGCCGTGTACCGACCAACTTCGACACACTCAAAGAAGGTTTGAACGGCAACGACTCGACCCGACGGGCTGCCCTCGAAGCATTTGACAAGCTCTACTACACGTTCTATGACAAAGATTATGCCCCCGACGTCGACCGCCGCATCGCCAAGGCCATGCTGAAAATGTATGCCGACAGCATTGCACCCGAATATTACCCGTCGTTCTTCAAAACCATCAACCGCAAACACAAGGGCGACATCGGGAAATATGTCGATAACCTGTTCGAAAACTCCTTGTTTGTCAATCCCGACAAATACGAAAAATGGAAAAAACGTCCCAACCTCAAACTTCTTGAAAACGACGGCATGGTGAAGTATGCCCGTGCCATCAAGGAAGAAGCACGTCGCATCAACGAGGAACTGCAACCCATTGACAAGGAGATTGCCAACGCCCAAAAATCGTATATCGCCGGCCAGTTGCTCCTGCACGCCGACAAAGCCAACTATCCCGACGCCAACTTCACGCTGCGACTCACCTACGGTCAGGTAAAATCATATTCCCCCGCAAATGCCATTACCTATAATTTCGCAACGACCCTCGATGGAGTCATGGAAAAAGAAGACCCGACAAACTGGGAATTTGTGGTAGATAAGAAACTGAAAGAACTCTACCGAAAAAAAGATTTCGGTTTCTATGCAAACGAGCAAGGACGAATGCCCGTCAATTTCATTGCCAATACCCACACGACAGGTGGGAACTCGGGCAGTCCCGTGCTCAACAGCCGGGGCGAACTGGTAGGTATCAACTTCGACCGCAACTGGGAAGGCATCACGGGTGACATACAATACCAGAGCCGCTACCAACGCTCCATTATCACCGACATACGTTACATTCTCTTTATCATCGACAAATATGCCAATGCCGACTACCTGCTCGACGAACTGATTATCAATCCTTAATTACGACTATCCTCCCATCATACCCAAGGGGTTGTATCAAGAATTTTGATACGACCCCTTGTATTTGGACGGGGTTGAAAATGGCAAGGGTATTTTTCCTTTCGTCATAAAAACGCGCTTCCACCGTTTATTCCCCCCTGTCCCCTTCTCTATACGACAAGACGTTTCGTCCAATGGGCCATTTCACACGGGGAGGGACAAGGCTTCGGGCGTTCTCCATCACCCCATCAACGGGGAAACAGCCGACCGTTCTAACTCGTAGGGGGGGACATCTACTCTACTCTACTCTACTCCACAACACGCCACAACAACGCCATAATCCATAACCCTGGAACGTCCCGCCGGGAAAAGAAAAGGGGAAACGCGGCACATGCCGAGTTCCCCTAAGGCTTATATCGTCTTCGTCTCTTTTCCTAACGACGACGGCGTTGTTGTTGCTGCTGTTGGCGTTTGAGAGCAGCCTGTTGCTGGCGTTGAGCCTCTTCGAGACGAGCCAAGAAACCCGATTTCTTGCGCGGTTTCTTTTGATTTTCTTTCAATTTGGCCAATACCTTTTCCTCATTGATGCATTTGCGGAAAATATAGGTCTGAATAATCGTGATGAGGAGCGACACGAAATAGTAGTAGCTCAATCCCGATGCATAATTGTTGAAGATGAAAAGGAACATCAACGGCATGAGATACATCATGAGTTTCATACCCGGCATCTGCTGACCGCCGCCCGTACTGTCCATATTGATTTTGGTGTAGAGAATATTGGTGATGGTCATCAATAGGCAGAAGAGGCTGATGTGGTTACCAAAATAGGGCGTAATGATGGGAATGTAAGCATTCCAAGAGAAAATGGCATCGTAAGAAGAGAGGTCGTCGGCCCAGAGGAACGGTTGCTGACGCAACTCTATCGATGAGGGGAAGAACGCAAACATGGCCAAGAGGATAGGCATCTGCAAAAGCAACGGCAGACAGCCGCTCATGGGATTCACCCCGGCATTGCGGTAGAGCTCCATCGTTGCCTGCTGGCGTTCGAGAGCCTTGTCCTGACCGGGATATTTGGCGTTGATTTCTTCGACCTGGGGTTTCAACACCCTCATGCGTGCGCTCGACATATAAGACTTGAAGGTCAGAGGCATCAGCACGGCTTTGATGATAAGCGTCATGAGGAGTATGATGACACCATAATTGGTAAAGTATTTGCCCAAGAAGGTAAAGATGGGAATAATGATTCCGGTATTGATCCAACGGAAGAACTTGTAACCCAGAGGTATGAGTTTGGGCAGTTGCAACTTGTCGTCGGAGTCAAGACCCTTGTCGTAGCTTTTGAGAAGCGGATAAAGGTTGGGGCCGAGGAAGAAGCGGAACGAAGGACCTTCGGCTGTCATGGGGTCATAATCGATTGTCGTCGCGGCCTTGTAATTTTTGAGGTAGTGGTTGTCTTCGGGCAAAACGGTCGATTCCAAACGGGCGCCGTTGAACTTATGATCGGCTATGAGTACCGAGGAGAAGAACTGGTTCTTGAAACCAATCCATTGCAGACCGGTAGAGAGGCTCTCATGCTCGTCTTTGGTCTCGCTGAGACGTTCGACGTCTGACCCTAGGAATTTGTAATAAAGGGCACTGTTGCGCTCCTCAAACATGCGTCCCCGCTCCTGCCGGCGCAGTTTCTGGTTCCAATACATGTCGAGATCGACCGTATTGCGCGGCAAAATCTGCTCCATACCGTTCTGGTAAAGTTGCATATCGAGCATGTATCCCTCGGCGGGAAGGGTGTAACGAATCTCAAAGGAACTGCCATTTTCGAAGGGAAGTTTCATCGAGAGGGTACGGTTGTCGGCCGAAAGCTCGGGAACGAAATAGAGCTCATCGGTATCGATGGTACGCCCTCGTGTCTTGAAGATGAAACCATAGGCATTGTTCTCTTGGTTGAAAAGCATCAACGGCAGGGAGTCGTAGGTGCTGTATTCGTTGAGTACCGCTTGTGCAAGCCGGCCACCCCGGGTCGAGAAAGTCAGGGTCAACTGGGGATTGGAGAGGGTTATCAACTCCTCTTCTCCTTCGGCAAAAGGAGCAAAATCGACATATTCATTGCGCAAACGGGCTGTGTGCTCATCGACGGCTACCTCCTCGGGAGTGGTAGCAACGGGAAGCTGTGCCTCGTTATCGAGTTGTGCCAAACGGGCATTTTCGACCTGCAACAACGAGTCTTGGTAACGCTGCATGGCGGCTTTCTGCTCGGGCGACGGCTGCATATACCATGTGTAGCCGAAAAGGACGACGGCCATAAGTAGAAAGCCGATGATTGTGTTTTTGTCCATTGTGGAATCTTATGAAATAGGCAAATAATTATTTTTTGTGTGCTATGACCGCTTTGATGAAGCTAAGGAACAACGGGTTGGGATTCAACACGGTACTGTTGTACTCGGGGTGGTACTGTACACCGACATACCAGGTGAGCGACGGAACTTCGACCACTTCGACGAGATGGGTATCGGGGTTCTCGCCCACACACTGCATTCCGGCCGCTTCAAACTCGGCACGGTAGTCGCCATTAAACTCGAAACGGTGACGGTGACGCTCTTTGATGTGGGTCTTGCCATACGCCTGTGCTACCTTGGAGCCTTCTTTCAACACACAGTCATATTCACCCAGGCGCATGGTTCCGCCCATATTGGAAATACACTTCTGACTCTCCATCAGGTCGATGACATTGTGAGGCGTATTGACGTCCATCTCGGTCGAGTTGGCATCTTTATAGCCGAGCACGTCACGAGCATACTCGATGACCATACATTGCATGCCCAGACAGATGCCAAAGGTGGGAACGTCGTGCTCGCGGGCATATTTCAACGCCACGAATTTGCCTTCGATACCCCGTTGGCCGAAACCGGGGGCAATAATCAGACCGTCCATCGACGCGAGTTTTTCCTCGACATTGCTTTCGTTCAGTTTCTCCGAATGGATATATTGCAAATCGAGTTTGCGATTGTTGTAGGTTGCTGCCTGGAAGAGAGCTTCATTTATCGACTTGTAAGCATCCTGCAACTCCACATACTTGCCGACAAGGCCGATGCGTACCGACTCCTTGGCATTTTGCATGTGCGAAAGGAATTCGCGCCAAGGTTTCAACTCAGGGCAGGGACCTATCTCCATACCGGTCTTCCGCAAAACAATCTCATCGAGTTTTTGCTCCTGCATCTTCAAGGGCACTTCATAAATCGAGGGAACATCGATAGATTGAATGACGGCATCGGGTTCCACGTTGCAGAAAAGGGCGACTTTACGACGCAACTCAACGCTCAACTGATGCTCGGTGCGCAAGACGAGGATATCGGGCTGGATACCGACCTCCTGCAACTGTTTTACCGAGTGCTGGGTGGGTTTCGTCTTCAACTCCTTGGCGGCCGCGATGAAAGGCACATAGGTCAAGTGTATGCACAAGCAATCCTTTCCCATTTCCCAACGCAACTGCCGCACACTCTCGATAAACGGCAATGACTCGATGTCGCCCACGGTTCCGCCAATCTCGGTGATGACAAAATCGTAATTGTTTTTCGAGCCCAGCAACTTGACGTTGCGTTTGATTTCATCGGTAATGTGGGGGATTATCTGCACGGTTTTCCCGAGATAATCGCCCCGGCGTTCTTTTTCGATGACATTCTGGTAGATGCGACCGGTCGTGATGTTATTGGCACGCGTAGTCTGTATGTTGGTAAACCGCTCGTAGTGGCCCAAGTCGAGGTCGGCTTCGTGGCCGTCGACGGTAACATAGCACTCACCATGCTCATAGGGATTCAATGTACCCGGGTCGATGTTGATATAAGGGTCGAACTTTTGAATCGTCACCTTATAACCTCTCGCCTGCAAAAGTTTGGCCAACGAGGCCGAAATAATACC
Source organism: Candidatus Caccoplasma merdavium (assembly GCA_018715595.1). Classification (NCBI taxonomy): domain Bacteria; kingdom Pseudomonadati; phylum Bacteroidota; class Bacteroidia; order Bacteroidales; family Bacteroidaceae; genus Candidatus Caccoplasma; species Candidatus Caccoplasma merdavium. Next base: position 131,154 of record DVLI01000020.1, read on the forward strand.
TTTACCCAACGATGATACGACACCGCCTGTAACGAAAATATACTTTGTATTCACTGTATAGGAATTTTTAATGCGAACTTTTCAAAGTGCAAAATTAGAAAAAAGTTGGGATTAAGCCATGAAAAAAGCGATTAATTATCGAAGGGAATTGTTTTCGCAAGATTAAGGAATTTATATTTCGGGAAGAAGTTTTTTTTCACTATATTTGTCCACTATTTCCGACGACTCACATGACCAACGTATGGGCATCACCACAGCATACACACGCTTCTCTCGACGTTTTGCCAGGCACTGTTTTCCGTTGTTGATAATTCTGTTATTTGCCATGGCAGCACAATCGGCGCCGAAACTCGTCACACAAAAGCCTCCGGTCGACACATCGTCAATGCCCGACAGCCTGAACCGCCTCATCGAAAACATATTTTCACTCATCGACAGTCTCGAAGTGAAAGACAGCGCGCGTGTCGATATACACATCGACACCACCCGGCTGGTGAGAGACACCATATATGTGACGACACAATATATCGAAGACAGCACCCTCATCAGCGAGGATTTGCTAAACAAGCTCGACAGCATCGCGGGGAAAGACATTCTTGTCGAAACCCCGGCAACACCCGTGCGCGATACCCTCGCTGCGGCAATTTCCCCCAAAGACACCCTGCGAAGAATTCCGCCCAAACCCCGTCCTCTGCAAATGTGTGCACGGGCACAAGCTATTTTGCGGGAGTCGAAAAACCGCTTCACGATTGCTCCGTCGAACGAGATTCCGGTCAACCCGATTTTTCTCCCCATCATATTCGACGGACAACGTCCCGACAAAAAGCCCGGGCTGTATGACCCAAATGCACCTCATCGCTCACATCGCGACACGCCCTACTCCCTGACCCGACGGGTAAACAACATCGACCGAGACAAACAACAGGCCGAATTGGGCGATTACGCACAAGCCGTAGCCATTGTCGCCCACCCCGAGAAGGTGCATTACACCCCCGAAAAGATGCCCAAAGCCATACATCTCGAACGCATGAAAAAACGGAGAGAGATGCTCATGGTGAAGGGGCCGTCGGCACCCCGGGAATTTGACATTCAAGGCCGCCCCATAAAATTGAAACACTGGATTTCGACCCTATACAATTCGTTGCAAATTTCCCAAATATATATATCGGAGAACTGGTATCAGGGTGGTACAAGCAACCTCAACCTCATCGGTTCACAAACCTACTCGCTCAACTACAAAGATTATAAAGACAAAATAATTTTTGAGAACAAGGTGCAATGGAACCTCAACATCAGCAGTGCACCCGACGACACGCTGCGCAATTACAGCATCAGCGAAGACTTGTTCCGCATCGACAGTAAATTCGGCTACAAAGCATTCGGGAACATCTACTACTCGACCAGCCTATATTTCAAGACTCAATTTTTCAACAACTACAAGAAAAACACCGATACACGAACAGCTTCATTCTTGTCGCCCGGGGAACTAAGTTACAACCTCGGTATGAGCCACAACTACACCAGCAAAAACAAGGCGTTCACCTCATCGGCATCGGTATCGCCATTTTCTTACAACCTGAAAACTTGCATCGACGAAAAGATGGACCCCACAAAATATGGTATAGAAGAGGGAAAGAAAATCCTACACCAATTCGGTTCGTCATTCGACGCCACAGTGAAATGGGAATTCATGCGCAACATGTATATCTCGTCGCGTATCTATTACTTCACCTCCTACAAGCATGTGCAGGTAGATTTTGAAAACACGTTCAATTTTATTCTGAACCGTTATTTTTCTACCAAACTCGAATTTAAGATGCGCTACGACGACAGTGCCGAACCCAATGAGAGAGGGTCATTCCTCCAAATCAAAGAGATGTTGAGTTTCGGACTCTTCTTCCGTATTTAAAAAATGATGCCTTGGGGTATGACAAGACGATATACTCATATACTCATCTTCTTGCTTCTGGCCGTGCTCGCCACACCCGCATACAGCCGATTCAAGGTGGCAAACTATGACATGGCCAAGGCCAAAGAAATCATCAGCGAGCGTGTCGCAAATGGTACGCTCGAAATCATCGAGGGCATATGGGAATCGAGCAACGGAAAAATTTATGTTATTGAAAGATTTGAAGATGAGCGATTTCCAGAAAATTTACGGTACCGGGTCATTCAGCTCGAAGGTGAGAATGCCGAACCCGGCATGGTCGACTATTTTCTCGAAATGACCAACTACGAGGAATATTATCGCATCTGGGGGCACAATCCGTTCACGCAAACCAACGAACCGGTAGGAAGAGAAACATATATCGAATTTTCGCCCGATTCGTTTGTTTTCAAACAACAGCTCCAAGAAATCGTATTCACCCGCCTCTTCCCTCAAATCGACTATCCAAAGCCCACCGACGACATTTCGCTCGGCTCGGGATTTGCCATAACACCGGACGGCTACATCGTTACCAACCATCATGTGGTAAAATCCTCGCAACACATTTCGATATGCGGAGTAAACGGCTCGTTCGAACATTCCTACAAAGCCCGGATTGTTGCCACCGACAAGCCCAACGACTTGGCCATCTTGAAAATAGAGGACCCCGATTTTACCACCTTCGGAGAGATTCCCTACGGCATTCGTCGCGACGAGCCCATTGAAGGGGAATATTGTTTTTCCATAAGCTATCCGGCCATTACCCGGTTGGGCATCAACCCCAAAACGACCACCGGCATCATCAGTGCCACGACCGACAATTACTATCCGTCGCGCTGCCAGACGACCGTTTCCATCGAAGAAGGCAGCAGCGGGAGCCCCCTGTTCGACAAAGACGGGAACGTACTTGCCGTCAATTCGGCCATGTATATCGACTATTATCCCAAACTTGCCATCAAGGCCAACTTCCTGTGGAAGCTTATCGAGCGATGCGACGAATTGGACGGGTTCTCGGCCACCCCGGCCCCGACGGGACGCCAGCTGACAGAAATCGTTGCGACGAACAAAAAATTCGTCGTCCTCGTACTGGTCAACTACCAACCCGCCGACGAAGACAGGCCCCGTTACATACTCAATGAGACAAATGACCAAGATGTGGAGCCGACCCCGTTTCTCGATGCGAAAAAACTCTACCACACCGGTCGATATAATGAGGCGGTGGCTCTACTCACACAAATACTGACAGAAAATCCACACAATGCCGGTGCCTATTATCTGCGGGGTTGCTGCTGGGAGAAACTCGACGCCCGGGAAAATGCGCTTGTCGACTACCACCAGGCGTTGCGCAGCTTTGATGCGAAAACCGACAGCAAACAGTTGCAAGCCTCGATCTATTGCAACTTGTCGTTGTGCCAAATGGCATTTCAAGATTATGAGGGAGCCATGGCCAGCATCGAAGCCGCGTTGAAAATCCAATCGGACGATTACACGCTCATGATAAAAGGACTGGCCTGCTATTTCTTGGAGAAATACGATGTGGCCCTAAAAATTCTCTCGGACCTCATCGACAACGCGCAACTGCAATCGACCGTCTATTATTATCGGGCTCTCTCCCATCTCGCCATAAACGAGCAGGCCAAAGCCCTGTCAGATATGCAAAATGCCGCCGCCTGCGGGAACAAATCCGCCGCCGAATGGTTAAACCTTTATTCGTCATCACCCACCACACAACCCTAATGCGACCTCTTTCACTCCTACCCAATCAAAAGGCTCTTTTCCCTCCTGCCCGGACATGGTTTCTTGTCATGGCATTCTTATGCGGCCTGCTCGCCACACCAACCGACAGCGTCGCACAGGCATCTTATGTCCAGGAAGATAGCACAGGAATATCAAACCAGCAAGCTCTATCCCAGGACTCGACGGAGACAAAAAAGAGTACCTTTTTCAGGAAAATAGGCGATTATTTCAGAAATGCCAACAAGCCCAAACCGGAGAAAAAATTCGACATCAGCTTCATAGGCGGGCCCCAATATTCCAGCGCTACCAACCTCGGCATCGGCATCATGGCTGCCGGCCTGTATCGCAGCGACCGCAGCGACCTGAGCATTCAGCCGTCGAACGTTTCTCTGTTTGGAAATGTTTCCATATCGGGGTTCTATATGCTCGGCATTCGGGGCACGCATATTCTTCCCAAAGACAAGTACCGGCTGCTGTATACGGTATATTTTTACTCCATGCCCAGCAACTACTGGGGCATAGGATATGATGCCGGCAGCAGCTCCTATTATTGGAGTTATCTCCGATTGCAGTCGCAAATAAAAGTCGATTTCCTTTTCCGGCTCTCCGACAACTTGTTTATCGGGCCAATGGCCAGTTTCGACTTTGTAAGGGGCACTAATTTCACCAAGAAGGACGAGGCCGACCCCCGCACCCTGGAACAAATCATCGACGGAGAAAGCCCCCGTGTATTAACCCCCGGTGCAGGAGCCTCAATCGTATATGACAGCCGGGACGTCATCACCGATGCCCACAAAGGTATCTACCTGAAAATAGAGCAAGGCTTCTATCCCGCATTCTTGGGCAACAAATATGATTTCATGATGACCGACCTTATTTTCGATGTCTATCAGAAGGTGTGGAAAGGGGGCATATTGGCGCTTGACCTCCATGGGCGATTCAATTACGGGGACGTGCCGTGGACCATGAAGAGCCGGCTTGGCGGCATGTTCCGCATGCGCGGCTACTACGAGGGACAATACCGTGATAACAATCTCATGGAAGCCCAACTCGAATTGCGTCAACGCATTTGGCGCCGCAACGGCATTGCCGTGTGGGTGGGAGCCGGAAATGTGTTCGAGAATTTTCACTCGTTCGACTTCGCCAAGACACTGCCCAATTTCGGTATCGGTTACCGCTGGGAATTCAAGAGCCGGGTCAACGTGCGACTGGATTTAGGGTTCGGGAAGGATTTCAAAACCGGCTTCATGTTCAACATCAACGAAGCGTTTTAGCCTCTCGCCTCCGCCTCTTTTTTATAGAATTCATTAATGGCCTGTGCCACCGTCAAGACCTCTTCCTCGCTCATCACCGGCGAGATGGGCAACGAGAGCACCTCATCGGCCAACTGCTCGGCAAGCGGCAACGACAAGTCGTGATAACAGGCATAGCAAGCCTGCTTGTGCGGAGGCACGGGATAATGTATGAGCGTGGGTATCTGCTGTTGTCGGAGAGCCTCTATCAACTTTTGCCGGTGAGGAACCCGCACGACATATTGGTGATAAATGTCCCCCTCGTCCAAGAGAGGTTTTATGACATCGGGGGCCGTAATGGCACGATCATAAAGGGCCGCCAGCCTGCGGCGGCTGCGGTTGTCCTCGTCGAGATAGGCCAGTTTCACCGTGAGGAAAGCGGCCTGCAATTCATCTAACCGGCTGTTATACCCCCGATATTTATTGTAATAGCGACGCTCCGAACCGTAATTGGCCAAAGCGCGAACGGTTTGTGCCAACTCCGCATCGTGCGTGGCAACGGCTCCCCCGTCGCCCAAAGCGCCTAAATTTTTCGACGGATAGAAACTGATGCCTGCGGCGTGTCCCAAAGCACCGGCTTTGCGACCTCCGAAAAGTCCCTCGCAGGGAGCTTCGGCACCCATGGCCTGCGCGGCGTCTTCGACCACCAGCAAATGGTGTGCACGGGCGACTTCGACCAATGTCGTATCCCAACAACAACGGCCATAGAGATGCACCGGAAGCACAGCCCGAGTGCGTGACGTCATGGCCGACTCGATGCGTTGGGAATCGAGATTGTGGGTCGATGCCGAAGGTTCGACAAAGCGGGGGGTGAGATGGTTGTCGGTGATGGCCAGGACGGTCGCCACATAGGTATTGGCCGGCACGATGACTTCATCACCGGCCGAGAGTTTTCCCATTTCGACATAAGCCCGCAGGATAAGGCGCAAGGCATCGAGACCGTTCCCGCAAGCCACGACATGCGGCACGCCGAGGTAAGTTGCCAAACGGCTTTCGAAACCGGCCACCTGCTGCCCCGACAGATACCACCCCGAATCGATGACCGCGGCGGCGGCCTGCTTCAAGGCATCGGCATAACGTGCATTGATTTTCTGCAAATCCTGGAACTTCATGGCTGTCGGGTATATCGAATGAACTCGTCATAGTCGCGAATGTAATCGGCCTCCTCGTAAAAGTCCGACGCCAACACGAGACAGATGGAACTGGAAGAAAATTCGCGCTGCGCCGCCCATATTCCGGGTGGTATATGCAGGCCATAGTAGGGGCGATTCAACGTCACGACACGCTGTTCGCGACCATCATCGAGAAAGACTTCAAAAGCCCCTGCCGCGGCGACAATCAGTTGATGACACAACTTGTGCGCGTGGGCTCCGCGCGATTCACCGCCGGGAATATCATAAAGGTAAAAGATGCGCCGTATCTCGAACGGGAGGTCTCGCCCCCCATGCAGCGGCGTGATATTCCCCCCCGGGTCATAGATGCGGGGCAACGTCATCAACTCACAATCGTGGACCGAGGGGTGTGTCATAGACTCAATCTTTTGTACTCGTCGAAATCGTATATGTAATCGCCTTCGTCAAAGGCCGCCGACGACAATACCAGTGCCAGGGAGTTGGTCGAGAAATCGGTCAACTGCCGCCAAGTAAGAGCCGGCAGGTATATGCCGTAATAGGAACGGTTCAGGAAAAAACGCTCGCTTCGCCCCGAAGCATCGCGCACGACAAGCTCGAAACTTCCCGAAAGGGCGACAATGAACTCTTCCTGGGTGCGGTAGGCGTGTCCGCCGCGGTATTGCCCGCCGGGGACATCATATATCCAATAGGCGCGCCTGATGTCGAACGGGAGGTGTCGTCCGCTCTCGATAAAAGAGAGGTTTCCTCTCCGGTCCTCGATTTTCGGCAAGTCGATTTTTCTTACGCCCTCAATCATGTCGACATTTTTACGGGTATCGGCGAGAGGTTACTTTTCCCCGTTTTCGCGGGCAAGAGCAATCAGATATTGGCCATACTGGTTTTTCTTCATCGGCTCGGCCTGTTTCAGGAGCTGTTCGGTGGTAATCCAACCTTGGTTGTAGGCAATCTCTTCGAGGCATGCCACTTTCCAACCCTGGCGATGCTCTATGGTCTCGATGAATGCCGAAGCCTCGAACAGGGAATCGTGCGTGCCGGTATCGAGCCACGCGAAACCTCGGCCCATGAGCTGCACTTTGAGCTCTCCGGCCGCCAGGAATTCCTGGTTGACCGACGTTATCTCCAACTCTCCTCGCGGCGAGGGTTTGATGGTCTTGGCGATGTCCACGACCTTGTTGGGGTAGAAATAGAGACCCACCACGGCATAATTGCTTTTGGGGTGAGCCGGTTTTTCTTCGATGGAGGTCACATTGCCATCGGCATCGAAAGCGGCTACGCCATAACGCTCGGGGTCGCTCACCCGGTAACCGAAAACGGTGGCCAGCCCCTCCTCGGCATTCTTCACGGCCACAGAAAGCATCGACGAGAAACTCTGTCCGTAAAAAATATTATCCCCCAATACCAGACAGGCGGTGTCGTCACCGATGAACTTTTCGCCAATGATAAAGGCTTGTGCCAAGCCATCGGGTGAAGGCTGCTCGGCATACTCGAAACGGACGCCGAACTGCGAACCATCGCCCAACAGGCGCCGGAATCCCGGCAGGTCGTAGGGAGTGGAAATGATGAGTATATCGCGGATACCGGCCAACATGAGGACCGATATGGGATAGTAAATCATGGGTTTGTCATATATGGGCAGCATCTGCTTGCTGACACCCATCGTTATCGGGTAAAGGCGCGTGCCCGACCCGCCGGCCAAAACTATTCCTTTCATGGTTTATCGAGGTTATCGGTTGGAATACATCTGTTCGTAATATTTCTGATAGTCGCCGCTGACGACCTCATCGACCCAATCCTGATGTTCGAGATACCAGCGTATGGTCTTTTCGATGCCTGTTTCGAACGGGGTCTCGGGATACCAACCCAGCTCGCGGGCCGTCTTCGAGGGGTCGATGGCATAGCGCATGTCATGCCCCAAGCGGTCACCCACATAGGTAATGAGGTCGTAGTTGATGTTTTCGAGCGAAGTCTTCAAGACCGCTTGATAACGGGGCTCTTCCTTCATCAACCGGGCAATCGTGTCGATGGTGAGTTTCACGATGTTGATATTTGTTTCCTCATTGAAACCGCCGATGTTATAGACTTCCCCCACACGACCTCCGGAGAGCACCATGTCGATGGCCTTGGCATGGTCCTCGACGTAGAGCCAGTCGCGCACATTGTCGCCCTTGCCATATACGGGAAGTTTGCGACCTTCGAGTATGTTCTTTATGATAAGGGGTATGAGTTTCTCGGGGAAATGGTACGGGCCGTAATTGTTGGAACAACGGGTGATATTGACCGGCATTTTGTAGGTCTCGTGATAAGCGCGCACGATGAGGTCGGCTCCGGTCTTCGACGAGGAATAGGGCGAACGGGGGTCGAGGGGCGTTTCCTCGGTAAAGAATTTCTTCCCGTAGGTCTGTATGTGCGAACGGCCCTTCACGACGCGGCGCACGCCTTCGTCCTCGATGTGGAGCGGCTGCGGCGTGTCATAGTCTTTCGAAAGCGACCCATAGACTTCATCGGTCGATACCTGCAAGAATTTTTTTCCGGGCATATAGGTGGGATAGCCTTGCGCGTCTTTCCCGGTGGTCCAAGCCTTCTTGGCACATTCGAGCATATTCTGTGTACCCAAGATGTTGGTCTGCAAGAAGAGTTGCGGATTGGTAATGCTGCGATCGACGTGCGACTCGGCCGCAAAATTGACGACATAATCGATCGAACGACGGGTAAAAATGTTCGAAACCAACTCGGCATTGATAATATCGCCGCGCACGAATTCCACGCGGGCGTCTTTCAATTCCTCTTTGATGGTTCCGAGATTTCCGGCATATGTGAGTTTGTCGAGAATGACGATGGCAATGTCGTCATATTTCTTCAACATGTATTTTACAAAGTTCGCTCCGATAAAACCGGCCGCGCCGGTTACTAAATAGGTTTTCATAGCTATGTTTTGAATTGAGGCCGCAAGATACATATTTTTCGGGAATCTTCCGTCTTTTACCCCAGCAAACTTTACGGCCGAAGGGTGCAAACCCGAAGCATGCCGTCAAAAAGGCTGTATGGCGGCTTTCCGGGGGGGGGGGGGGAAAATCAGACAGGAAATCGGCATGGACAACGGCACACAGCCACACACGACTCATCGTCGCAGAGATAACATCTTTTTAGATTTCCCCCATAATCGCAGGACGAAGCAATAGCTGCCATGATGGGGCATGTCACACATGATGAGAATTTATTCTCAAACATTATTTAAAGGGCTCCTATTTTTTTTGTGTTTTTTATTGGTCGGTAGCGAAATAATATCTACTTTTGCCTCATTAAATATTGCCATGTTGAGATAGCAAAATGGGCAAGAAAAATACGCATGTAAAACACGAAGGCACCATCACGCAGATAGATGGGACGACCGTTTATGTCCGAATCATACAGCACTCGGCCTGCGCGGGCTGCCATGTGAAATCGGCATGTACGGCAGCGGACCGGAGTGAAAAAATCATCGAAACGACTTGTTACACACCCGATTTATATGTGGGACAACCCGTATGGGTCGTGGGTACCGAAGCCATGAGCAACCAAGCTCTGCGGCTCGCATTTTTGTACCCGCTTGTGATGATATGCTGCGTTTTGGCGGGCGCATACTTCATCTCCCACGACGAAGCCGTTGCCGGCGTTTCGGCGCTGCTGTCGCTGCTGCCCTACTACCTGGCATTGTACCTGTTGCGCAAAAAAATAAAAAAATCGCTGGTATTTACCGTCGAGCCGCAACATCAAAGTGAAAACCTATAAACCTATTATAAATTAAGAAGAAATGAGTTTAGTATGGATTGCGACCCTCTCATTGGGGGGTATTGGAGCTATAAGTGCAATTATCTTGTACTTTGTCGCCCAAAAGTTCAAAGTCTATGAAGACCCGCGCAACGGACAAGTCGAAGCCGTACTCCCCGGAGCCAACTGCGGTGGCTGTGGATACCCGGGTTGTGGCGGATTTGCTGCCGCTTGCGTGAAAGCCGACTCTCTCGATGGTATGTTGTGCCCCGTGGGTGGCGCGCCCGTCATGGCAAAAATCGCCACCATATTGGGTATGGAGGTCGGTGAAGTAACTCCGAAAGTCGCTGTCGTGCGTTGCAACGGCACTTGCGCCAACCGGAAAAAAACCAGCCACTATGACGGAGCATCGACCTGCGCTATCGAAGCCGCCTTATACAGCGGAGAGACAGGTTGCTCCTATGGTTGCCTGGGCAACGGCGATTGTGAAAACGCCTGCTCGTTCGGAGCCATTCACATCAACCCCGAGACACGCCTGCCCGAGGTCGACGAAGAGTTGTGTACGGCTTGCGGCGCTTGCGTAAAAGCCTGTCCCAAGGGCATCATCGAGTTGCGCAACAAAGGGCCTAAATCGCGTCGCATGTATGTAAGTTGCGTCAACAAAGACAAAGGTGCCGTAGCCCGCAAAGCCTGTACGGCCGCCTGCATCGGTTGCGGCAAATGCGCCAAGGAGTGTCCTTTCGATGCCATCACCGTTACCAACAACGTGGCTTACATCGACTACCAGAAATGTCGCTTGTGCCGCAAATGCGAAGCCGTATGCCCGACAGGAGCCATACACGCCATCAACTTCCCGCCCCGCAAACCGGCCGAGCCGAAAGTTGAAGCCTCTGAGGTAAAACCGGTTATGCCGAAGGCCGAAACACCCGAAGTGAAACCGGCTGCTCCCAAAGCCGAGGAACCGAAGGCCGAAACGCCCGAGAACAAAGCATAGACACCTACATTAGTCCATTAACAGCATAAAACAAACAGATATGTTAAAAACATTTCGGATAGGCGGGGTACACCCCCCCGAGAATAAACTATCTGCCGGAGAAGCAATCATCACAGCGGCTCTTCCCAAGCAAGCCGTCGTGATGCTCTCTCAGCACATCGGAGCCCCGGCGCAAGCTGTCGTTGCCAAAGGCGACAAAGTGAAAGTGGGCACCCTTCTGGCACAAGCCGGCGGATTTGTTTCGGCCAATATTCACTCTCCCGTTTCGGGAACCGTTGCCAAGATAGATACGGCCATCGACGCCGCCGGATACCAACGTCCGGCCATCATCATCGATGTCGAAGGAGATGAATGGGAAGAAAGCATCGACCGGAGCGAAACCCTCGTAAAAGAATGCAAACTCGACGCCAAAGCCATCATCGACCGCATCAAAGAGTGCGGTATCGTAGGTTTGGGCGGTGCCACATTCCCCACCCATGTAAAGCTCACCCCTCCCCCGGGAATGACGGCCACCATACTCATCATCAACGCCGTAGAGTGTGAACCTTACCTCACCTCCGACCACCAGCTCATGATGGAAAAAGGCGAAGAGATACTGGTCGGTACTGAAATCCTGCGCAAGGCCATCAACGTCGACCGTGCCGTCATCGGCATCGAAAACAACAAACCCGACGCCATCGCACACATGCAGGCACTGGCCGCCAACTATCCGGCCATCGAAATCTGCCCGCTGAAAGTGAAATACCCGCAAGGCGGTGAAAAACAACTCATCGACGCCGTTATCCGTCGTCAGGTGCCCAGCGGAGGCCTGCCCATCGCCACCGGCGCCGTCGTACAAAACGTGGGAACGGCATTTGCCGTGTACGAAGCCGTGCAGAAAAACAAGCCGCTCGTAGAACGCATCGTAACGGTAACCGGCAAATCGTTGGCCAAACCGTCGAACCTGCGCGTTCGCATCGGCACCCCCATCAGCCAACTCATCGACATGTGCGGTGGCCTGCCCCAAGACACCGAAAAGGTCATCTCGGGTGGTCCCATGATGGGTAAAGCCGTCGTATCGACCGACATGGCCACAACAAAAGGTTGCTCGGGTGTACTTCTCATTCGCGACCTCGAATCGCGTCGCAAAGAGATGGAACCCTGTATCCGTTGCGCCAAATGCGTGTCGGCCTGCCCCATGGGCCTGGCCCCCAACGTACTGGCAAAAGCATCAACCTATCAAAACTGGGAATGCGCCGAGGAAGAACACGTCATGGACTGCATCGAATGCGGCTCATGTAGCTTCACCTGCCCGGCACACCGGCCGCTGCTCGACTTCATACGTCAAGGAAAAGCCAAAGTCGGCGCCATCATTCGCAGCCGCAACGCCAAATAAGTAATTCAAGAAAAACAGCTATTATGAATCAGACTTTTATTGTATCACCTTCACCACATGTACACAGCGGGAACTCTATTCCCAAATGCATGTACAATGTGCTGATAGCCTTGATACCGGCCTTTCTGGTGTCGCTATACTTTTTTGGCGTAGGAGCCTTGATAGTGACCCTCACGTCGGTTGTGGCGTGCGTACTTTTTGAGTACCTCATTCAAAAATTCATTCTGAAAGTAAAACCCACCGTATCGGACGGCTCGGCCATTCTCACCGGCGTACTGCTGGCCTTCAACGTACCGGCAAACCTTCCGATATGGATTATCCTCATCGGTGCGCTCGTAGCCATCGGTATCGGTAAAATGTCGTTCGGCGGACTGGGCAACAACATTTTCAACCCCGCCCTCGTGGGTCGTGTATTCCTGCTCATCTCATTCCCCGTGCAGATGACCACTTGGCCCAAACCCGACGTGCTCACCACCCAATACCTCGATGCCGAGACCGCAGCCACCCCGCTGGGCCTGCTCAAACAAGGTCTCCCCATCGAAGCCACAACGACCGACATGTTGCTGGGTAATGTGGGTGGCAGCCTCGGTGAAATCGGAGCCATCGCCTTGCTCATAGGTTTTGCCTACATGCTCATCACCAAAGTCATCACTTGGCACATTCCCGTGTCGATATTGGCAACGGCCTTCATCTTCTCCTGGCTCACCAACGGATTTGAAGCCACCGAAGCCCTGCAACAGTTGCTGCTGGGTGGTATGTTGCTCGGCGCCATCTTCATGGCCACCGACTACGTTACTTCGCCCATGACCCACAAAGGCATGGTCATCTATGGTATCTGCATCGGATTGCTCACCATCATCATTCGCCGCTGGGGTGCCTATCCCGAGGGTATGTCATTTGCCATTCTGATTATGAACGCCGTAACGCCGCTCATCAACAAATATGTGAAACCTAAACGATTTGGGGAGGTAAAAAAATAATGGCAAAGCAATCAACTTTCGGAAACATGCTCGTAGTGCTGACGGTCATCTCCGTCATTACGGGCGCACTTTTGGGATATGTCTACAACATCACCAAAGAGCCTATCGCACTGTCGAAGAAACTGAAACAGGAAAATGCGGTAAAAGAGGTTGCCCCCGACTTTGACAACTCTCCCATCGAAGAGGCATATACCGTAACGATAAATGGTCTCGATCTGACGGTTTTCCCGGCAGAAAAGGAGGGTAAGAAAGCCGGTGCAGCCGTGCAAAGCAAAACTTCCATTGGCTTTGGTGGGGAAATATCGGTCATGGTAGGATTCAATGCCGACGGTACAATACGCAACTACCGGGTATTGAGCCACGCCGAAACTCCCGGGCTCGGCTCGAAAATGGAAGAATGGTTCAGAACCGACAAAGGGGACCAAAGCGTATTGGGTAAAAACCCGGCCACGGACAACCTCACCGTGAAAAAAGACGGAGGGTCGGTCGATGCCATCACGGCGGCCACCATCAGTTCTCGCGCATTCCTCGATGCCATAGCCAACGCCTATGCCGCATATACCAACAACGACGCCACTACTAGCGCAACGACTCAAACAGGAAAGGAGGCCAGTCATGAATAAGTTTAAAATCATTCTTAACGGAATCATCACAGAGAACCCGACATTCGTACTATTGCTGGGTATGTGCCCTACGCTGGCCACGACTTCGTCGGCCATGAATGGAATGAGCATGGGCTTGGCCACCATGTTCGTGCTTATATGCTCCAACATTGTCATATCCTTAATCAAGGACATTGTACCCGACAAAGTGCGCATTCCGTGTTACATCGTCGTCATCGCCACGTTTGTGACCATACTGCAAATGTGCATGGAGGCTTATGTGCCTGACCTCTACGAAAGCCTCGGGCTCTTCATTCCCCTTATCGTGGTAAACTGCATCGTATTGGGTCGCGCCGAAGCTTTCGCAGCAAAGAACAATGCTTTCGACTCGATGCTCGATGGCGTGGGAATTGGCATCGGCTTCACCATCGCCCTTACGATATTGGGAAGCGTGCGCGAATTTCTCGGCACGGGTAAAATCTTCAACATCGGCATCTACCCCGAGCAATATGGCTCACTCATCTTCGTATTGGCTCCCGGGGCATTTATCGTTTTGGGATACCTCATCGCCCTCGTCAATAAACTTAAAACCAAATAAGCGATATGATTACCTACATTTCCATATTCATAACCGCCATCTTTGTCAATAACATCGTATTGGCGCAATTCTTGGGTATCTGTCCTTTCTTGGGCGTATCGAAGAAAGTAAGCACAGCTTCGGGCATGGGCGCAGCCGTCGCATTTGTGATGACCATCGCCACGATATGCACCTACTTGTTGCAAAAATACATGCTCGATGCTTTCGGCATCGGCTTCATGCAGACGATTGTCTTTATCCTCGTCATCGCAGCTCTCGTGCAAATGGTCGAGATTATCCTCAAAAAGGTATCTCCTCCCCTGTATCAAGCACTCGGAGTGTTCCTGCCGCTGATTACGACCAACTGCACCATTTTAGGTATCGCCATTCTGGCCATCGACTGTGCCAACCTGCTCGAAGCTGTGGTATACGCCATCTCTACGGCTTTGGGCTACGCATTGGCCATGGTCCTTTTTGCCGGAATCCGCGAGCAGTTAAGCACGACAAAAGTACCCGCCGCCATGCAAGGTATTCCCATCGCATTGGTAGTTGCCGGCTTGTTGGCCCTTGCATTCATGGGATTTGCCGGCATCAAAATCGGATAAGTTTCCCGTTCAACCCCAATAGCAACGAAAGAGGCTTCGTGTGAAGCCTCTTTCGTTTTTTATCTCGATGCCGATTCCTTGGAGAAGCACCTGCCTATACCCCACTCTTTCCGAAGGAAAAAATGAAAAACGTGAAATCGGAAAAGAAAACCCTGAGCCACAAAAATTCAAGACACGATGCGGGAGGGACATGAGCCGGGGGTTGTACGAGACAGATGTCAAAAGAAAAAAATGCAGCCGGCTTGCAAGAGAAGGAGAAGCCGGCTGCTGCGATTAATTGATAAAAGCTCTTATAAAACGCCTTTTGTTGAAGGCAATTCATAGTGGAAGATGTCACGGCGCAAAGCCATCTTCAAGGAGCGGGCAAAGGCTTTGAATATCCCCTCGATTTTGTGATGTTCGTTTTCGCCTTCTGCTTTCACCGTCAGGTTCATGCGGGCTGCGTCGCTGAGCGATTTGAAGAAATGTAAAAACATTTCCGTAGGCATGTCGCCGATTTTCTCCCGATAGAAAACGGCATTCCACACCAACCAGGGTCGGCCGCCAAAATCGAGAGCCACCGTACAAAGACAATCGTCCATGGGCAGGCAGAAGCCGTAACGTTCTATGCCTCGCTTGTCGCCCAAAGCCCGGGCGATGGCCTCACCGAGAGCGATGCCGGTATCTTCGATGGTATGATGCTCATCGACGTGGAGGTCGCCTTTGCAGCGTACCATCAAATCCATGCCCGAGTGCCGGGCAATCTGGTCGAGCATGTGGTCGAAAAATCCTATGCCGGTCGATATATCGCCACGGCCGTTCCCGTCGAGATTCAGGTTTACCTGTATATCGGTTTCGGCCGTGGTGCGGCGTACCTCGGCACGCCGTTCCCCGGCAAAAAGGAACTCCGAAATACGGTCCCAGTCATCGGTAATGAGGGCACAGACATTTTCGAGATGCGCCTCCTCGACGGCTTGTCGCATCGTCGGGTCACCATAGAGGATACCCCGGCAACCGAGGTTACGCGCCAAGAGCATATCGGTGATGCGGTCTCCGATGACAAAGGAAGCCGACATATCGTAACTACCGTCGAGATAGGCCGTGAGCATGGCCGTACCGGGTTTGCGCGTGGGCAGGTTTTCTTCGGGGAAAGAACGGTCGATGTGTATGGCATCGAAAGTCACCCCTTCGCCTTCGAAAGCCTGCAACATCTTATTGTGAGCCGGCCAGAAAGTCTCCTCGGGAAACGACGGAGTACCCAATCCGTCCTGATTGGTGACCATGACCAACTCGAAATCGAGCTTCTCACTGATATAGGCCATGTTATGGAACACCTTGGGTATGAACTGCAACTTTTCGAGGCTGTCGAGTTGATAATCGACCGGGGGTTCTACCACCAATGTCCCGTCACGGTCGATGAAGAGCACGCGTTTGCTTTTGTTGTTCATAACGGATATGATTGCAGAGTTTCTATCAATATGCGATCTTCCTGCGGTGTCCCGACCGTGATGCGCAGACAATTTTCGCAAAGTCTTATCTTGTTGCGATTGCGCACGATGATACCCCGGCCAACCAAATAGTCATATACGGCCTGCGCATCGTCGAAACGTACCAAAAGGAAATTGGCATCGCTGGGATATATCCCCCTGACATGTGGAAGCGCCGCCAGACTCTTCTGCAACGCGTCGCGCGACTGAATCAGCTCATCGACCCACCGCCGCACCTGTTCGTGGTTGTCGAGCATCTCGGAGGCGTGTTGCTGGGTGAGCAGATTGATGTTGTAGGGATATTTTATCTTATTGAAAAGGGCTATGATTTCGGGGTGGGCAAAAGCCATGCCGAGGCGTATCGAAGCCGCCCCCCATGCCTTGGAGAAAGTGTGCATCACCACCAGATTGTCATGCTGCGGGAGCTGCGGCAGGAAGCCGGGCTGCGACGCAAAGTCGATATAGGCTTCATCGACCACCACGATTCCCGCGAACCGACTTAGAACCTGCTCTATTTTCTCCTTCGACAGGCTGTTGCCCGAGGGGTTGTTGGGAGAGCAGAAAAACATCAACTTCGTGCGTTCATCGGCAGCCGCCAACATCGCCTCGACATCGAAATCAAAATCGGGAGTCATGCGCACCGGACGATACTCGACATCGTTGATGTCGGCACACACCTTGTACATGCCATAGGTCGGGTCGATGGCCACGACATTGTCGCGACCGGGCTCGCAGAATGCCCGATACAAGACATCGATACATTCGTCGCTGCCCACACCGAGGAAGATGCGTCGAGGTTCAACGCCCTTGATGGCCGCGATTTTCTTTTTCAGCGCCCATTGCATCGGGTCGGGATAACGATTGTAGGGAGCATTGTAAGGGTTCTCATTGGCATCGAGAAAAACCGATGCCTCTCCCTGAAATTCGTCGCGTGCCGAAGAATAGGGCTTCAAGTTCAGGATATTGGGTCTCACCCATTTTTCAAGGTCTAACATATTCGCTTAGAGGTTTTAAGATTGAATCGCCTTGCCGAGTCGCACCGAAACGGCATTTTTATGGGCATCGAGTCCTTCATTGGCAGCCATGACTTCGATGACGGGGCCGAGGTGCTGCAACCCGTCGCGCGAAATTTCCTGGAAAGTGATTTTGCGGATAAAGCTGTCGAGGTTTACTCCGCTGTAAGCCCGTGCATAACCGCTGGTAGGCAACGTGTGGTTGGTACCCGATGCATAATCGCCGGCACTCTCGGGCGTATAGGGGCCCAGAAACACCGAACCGGCATTGACCACCCTATCGGCAACCTCGGCATAATCGGCACATTGAAGTATGAGATGCTCGGGCGCATAGAGGTTGACCAAGTCGACCAGTTCATCTTTGTCGCGCAGCAGGACAATGCGGCTGTGTGCGAGCGATTTCTCGGTCAATTCACGACGAGAGAGGAGTGCCAGTTGACGGTCTATCTCGGCCAAGAGGGGCTCGATAATCGGCTCATCGGTCGTGAAAAGCACCGACTGGCTGTCGGCGCCATGCTCCGCCTGAGAGAGAAAGTCGGAAGCGACAAAAGCCATATCGGACGAGGCGTCGGCAACGACAGCCACCTCGGAAGGGCCGGCCGGCATGTCGATGGCAACACCATGACGGGTGACCTGTTGCTTGGCTTCGGTCACATACTGGTTGCCGGGACCGAAAATCTTATATACACGAGGCACCGATTGGGTTCCATAGGCCATGGCACCGATGGCCTGCACGCCACCGAGTTTATAGATGCGGTGCACACCTGCCACCCGGGCCGCATAGAGCACGGCCGGGTGCACCTTGCCATCGGCCGCACAAGGGGAGCACAGGACTATTTCGCGACAACCGGCCACCTGAGCCGGGACGGCCAGCATCAACACGGTCGAGAAGAGAGGGGCCGTCCCGCCGGGGATATAGAGCCCCACTCGTTCGATGGGAACGGCTTTCTGCCAGCATACGACCCCCGGGGCGGTCTCGACCCGGCGGGGCGTCATCGCCTGTGAGGCATGGAACCGCGCGATGTTGTCCCGGGCTACGGCTATGGCTTTTTTCAAGTCGTCCGACACAGCCGCTTCGGCCTCGGCCATCTCTTGGGGAGAGACTTCGAGGGTATCGAGTGCGGCGCCTTGGAAGCGGGACACATACTCTTTCACGGCTTCATCGCCACGGCGTCGTATGTCAGCAAGCATGGCCGAAACCGTGTCGCCCAGCGTGCGGGCGTCGAGGTGTGGCCGTTCCACGATATGCGACCAGGTATCGCGAGAGGGATATTTGATGATTTCCATTGTCTTTTATGAATTAAAGGACCATTTTTTCGATGTTCAACGCCAGGATTCCTTCGGCGCCTACCGATTTGAGCTTGTTGATAATCTGCCAAAAACATTTTTCGTCGAGAACCGTGTGAATCGAGCACCACCCCTCTTGTGCCAACGGCATGACCGTGGGACTCTTTATGCCGGGCAGCACGGCAAGAATGTCATCGACGGCAGAAGTTGGTGCATTCATGAGCACATATTTTTTGTCTTCGGCTTTTTGGACGGCTTCCACACGGAAGAGGAACTCGTCGAGTATCTCCCTTTTCTCGTCGGAGAGACCGGGCGTGGCAATGAGCACCGCCTCGGATTTCACGACGACCTCGACTTCGCGCAGATTGTTGCTCACCAAGGTACTTCCCGAGCTTACAATGTCGAATATGGCGTCGGCCAATCCGATGCCGGGGGCAATCTCGACCGAACCGGTGATGATGTGTATATCGGCCGAGATATTGTTTTCTTCCAAGAAGCGGCGCAGGATAACCGGGTATGAGGTAGCTATCTTGCGGCCGTTGAACCAGGAGAGGCCCGGGTAGTCGACCTCTTTGGGTATGGCCAGCGAAAGGCGGCATTTACTGAAACCCAACTCCTTTACGACCTCGGCTTTGCGTTCTTTTTCGAGAAACTCGTTCATGCCCACGATACCCACGTCGGCAACGCCCGAAGCTACCGAGTCGGGTATATCATCATCGCGCAGGAAAAGCACTTCGATGGGGAAATTGGGCGATTGCACCAACAGCGTGCGCTTTCCCGGTGACAATTTTATGCCCGATTCTGAGAGTAAGGCCATGGAGTCTTCATTGAGACGGCCTTTTGATTGAATTGCAATGCGTAACATGTTATTTTGTTTTTCTAATGATGACGAAACAAAAACGCTTGCCTTTGCGAGGCAAGCGTTTTCAGCGATACTCTATTAAAATTCACACACAACGACCCACCTCTTAAAGCTAAGAGCTATGATGAGCATGATGGTGGTGAATCATATTATACATGACGTTTCTCTTGTTTTATGAGGCAAAGATAAACAAATTTCTGCAAATCCAAAAGATTTTGTGATAAAATTTCCAAGCTGCTCCCTTCGAGGAGATTTATTGATTCTTTCCATCGCCATTCGCCGACAGAGAGAATAGCCGGGAAAAATGAGACGTACAGCCACTTGCAACACGGCAACCGCAAACGGACAGACAGGCATGAAGGCATAAAAATCGGGGCATGTGCCCGCGAATATTCAAAAAAATTTTTATCTTTGGAAAGTTTCCAAAAGCTGAACATTATGGACACAACCCTCGAATTGATATTCCGTCCGTTGGTAGCCGGGCTGCTGGGAGCCATCATTGGCCTCGACCGAGCCTATCGCGCCAAAGAAGCGGGCTTCCGCACCCACTTCCTGGTATCGTTGGGCAGCGCTTTGTTCATGCTTGTCTCGCAGTATGGTTTTTCCGACGTGCTGCAAGAGGGCATAACCCGCTTCGACCCGGCACGCGTGGCTGCACAGGTAGTGAGCGGCATAGGTTTCATCGGAGCCGGTACCATCATCATTCACAGGCAGTTCGTGCGGGGACTGACCACGGCGGCCGGGCTTTGGGCAACGGCCGGCATCGGACTGGCCATCGGAGGCGGCCTCTACTGGCTGGGCATCGCCACGACGGTATTCACGCTCCTGGGGTTGGAACTGCTGACCGTCCTGTTCAAGAAAACCGGCATACACAGCTGCCTCATCAAATTCTCGACAGGCACTCACGACAACATCACCAAAATCATAGACATGATACGCCAGCAAGGCGGCCGCGTCACCTCCTATGAGGCCGAAGAACGCACCTTAGGCAGCCAAAAGCGCTATTACGTCTCCATCATCTTGCGCTATCCGTCGCCCAAAGAGGAGTTTGACATCTACCAATACCTGCAAACACTACCCGACCTTTTTGTGGAGAAAATCGAATAAAGACCATAAATATCTGCAAGCAACTCACGGTATGCGGAGTGGCCGTAAGAGAGTCACGCAAAATAGGGAAACAAAACTACTCGGATATAGGGAAAAAAGAGATAATTAACATAAAACGGGGTTCCCGACTTGAACAAAAAATAAAAATCATATTGCTTTTTATTTTTTATTTCTTATCTTTGTGCCACAGAATTCCATTCTTAAACAAGAAATTGTTTATACCCTAAAAACAAACAAAAGACTCTCCGAGAACAGATGTTCAAAGAGAGTGCGGTCCGTGAGGATAGACTTTTTCATTCTATTAGAGCATCTTTTGCAGGATTATCCCCTGTAAAAAAGTCAAGTGTCATTGTCTGAGATAGATTATGACACTTTATTTTTGGGGGAGAAAAATCGTTTTCATGGCATGACATAGGGGGTGAGGCAAGAGATTTTTCCGCGATTTCTTCCTATCTTTGTAGAAGATAGGAGGCGGCTCGGCTCTGCCACGTTGAAAACTTCCGTTTTTCACTTGTCACAGCCCTCGCCTTTCACTATCTTTGCATCGTGCGAAGAGAGGGGTGATACCCGCCACCGGGATTTGCCGAAATGGACAACCCCACCCCGCTTATTTATGATAAACAGGTACCATGAGTATGATAAAATGCGTACTTCCCGTGCTCGAAATGAGTTGTGCCGTGTGTGCCAACAACGTCGAGACAACCGTAAAGAATCTTCGGGGCGTGCAATCGGCCGTTGTGAATTTTGCGACCGAAGACCTGCTGCTCACCTACGACCCGGCCATCATCACCCTCGAAGAGATTGCCGCCGCCGTAGAAGCCGCCGGCTACGGCCTTGTCGTCGGTGAAGAAGAGAAAGAGAAACAACGCGAAGCCGCCGCCACCCGGCACTTCAAGTCGCTGCGCAACCGGGTTGTCGTGGCCTGGCTTTTTGCCCTGCCGCTCATGGCGGTCTCGATGGGTTGCATGCACACCCCGCACATCGAATGGCTCTTGTTGGCGCTGACCCTGCCCGTCATTCTCTACTCGGGGCGTGATTTCTACGTCCATGCCTGGAAGCAGCTATGCCAACGCACGGCAAACATGGACACGCTCGTGGCCCTGAGCACCGGCGTGGCCTTCCTGTTCAGCCTGGCCATGACCCTCTTTCCCCAATACTGGAAAAGCCAAGGCATCGCCCCCCAGGTCTACTACGATGCCGCGGGCATGATCATCGCCTTCGTGCTCACCGGCAAGCTCATGGAAGAGCGTGCCAAACACAACACCTCGGCAGCCTTGAAAAGCCTGATGGGTTTGCAGCCGCAGACCGCCATGAAAATTACGGCCGACGGAATGTGCGAGGTAAACATCGCCACGCTGAAAACCGGCGACCGCATACTCGTGCGTCCCGGTGAAAAGGTGGCGGTCGACGGGCGTGTCGTCGAGGGGGAATCGTATGTCGACGAAAGCATGATCAACGGCGAACCCATACCGGCCGACAAGACCACGGGCGACACCGTCATGGCCGGGACCATCAACCGCGACGGAGTCCTCACCGTAGAGGCGCAGGCGGTGGGAGCGCAAACCGTTCTCGCCCACATCGTGCGGCGGGTGCAGGAGGCACAAGGGAGCAAGGCGCCGGCACAACGGCTGGCCGACCGTGTGAGCCGGCGTTTCGTACCGGCCATCATCATACTCGCCTGCCTCACCTTCGTCGGGTGGCAATGTTTCTACCCGGGCGACAACAGGCTCGCCCACAGCCTGCTGACCGCCATATCGGTGCTGGTCATCGCCTGCCCCTGTGCGCTGGGACTGGCCACTCCGACCGCCCTCATGGTGGGCATCGGCAAAGCGGCCGGCGAACACATTCTCATCAAAGACGCCGTCGCACTCGAAAAGATGGGGCAAATCGACGGCATGGTCCTCGACAAGACCGGCACGCTCACACAGGGCCGCCCCGAAGTCGTCGATGCCGTGTGGCTCCGCCCCGAGGAGCGATATGCCGCCCCGCTCGCGCGTGCCGAAGAACAATCGCAGCACCCGTTGGCCCAAGCCATCGCCGCTCATTGGAGCAGCCATGCCAGGGAAAAGACTTTTGCCATCGAGCGGTATGAACAGCTGTCGGGCAAGGGCATCGAGTTTGAAGTGCAGGGCGAGACATTGCGCATCGGCAACCGGGCATTCATGACGGCCTCTTCCCTCAGCCCCGACCTCGAAACAAAAATCGCCTCGTGGCAGGCCGAGGGGAAAAGCATCGTCTTTTACGGCAACCGGGAGGGCGTCATCGCCATCATCGCCATTGCCGACAAGATAAAAGAGTCGTCGCACGAGGCCATCGCCCGGTTACGAAAACTCGGCATCGAGGTGTATATGCTCACGGGCGACGACACCGCAACGGCAACCTCCGTGGCACAGGCCGTGGGCATAACCCGTTTCAGAGCCAACGCCCTGCCGCAGGAGAAGGAAGACTTCGTCAGGTCGTTGCAGAGCGGGGGGAAAACCGTTGCCATGGTGGGCGACGGCATCAACGACTCACAGGCGCTGGCCCAAGCCGATGTGAGCATCGCCATGGGGCAAGGCACCGACATCGCCATGCAGGTGGCCATGGTGACGCTCATCAGCTCCGACCTCCGCCTTCTCTCGCGCGCCGTCCTTCTCTCGCGCCGCACCATGCGCATCGTACGGGAGAATCTTTTCTGGGCATTCGTCTACAATGTCGTGTGCATACCGGTGGCGGCCGGCGTGCTGTTCCCGATAAACGGCTGGCTGCTCAATCCCATGTGGGCCAGTGCCGCCATGGCGTTCAGCTCGGTATCGGTGGTACTCAACAGCCTGAGACTGAAATGGAAATGAACATTTCCCATCACATAACCCTCCAATCATATAACCGTATGGAAACTCGCAAATTCAAGACCAATGCCAAATGCGGAGGCTGCGTTGCCAAAATCGAAGCCTCCCTCAATACGGCCGTAGCCCGCAACCAATGGGACATCGACCTTTCGACACCCGACCGCGTACTCACCATCACCAGCGACCTGAGCGACGACGACATCGTGCGCCTCGTCGTGGCGGCCGGATTCAAAGCCGAGAAAATAGGGTAATGCCGCCCGACGCTTCTCCCACGAAAACGCTTCACCTGCAAGGGTGAAGCGTTTTTTACATGCCGACGGGTTGCACCGCGTCCGCCCGAGTACTGTCATTCCCCGCTTAACGGGAAATGCACGGGATGGTTTCCTTTTGCCGTCTTTTTGCTGGATTCCCGCTCTTCGGAGGGAATGACAGAGAGCACCCGGAACGGCGGCTTGAAGAAGTGCGGAAGGAGGTCAAGCAGGAGAAACCGGAAGCCGCCAAGACCGAGGCGAAAACGGCACTCGCGGCAAAGGTCAGCGCTCTTTCGGGCAGCAATAAGTTGAAAGCGGAAAGGGAGGAATTGCAGCAACGCATATCCGCACTTGAAAGTCAGAACGAAGAATTGGTACGGCATATTGAAACAATGGAACGGGAACATGGGGAAGAGCGCACCAAGTTCAACGAGTTATGGATAAGATACAGCGGTACTTCTCTTTTGTGGAAAAGCTGTTGCCGTTGCCTGACTTCTGCCGGAACACCTTGTATTTCTCAGAAAGGGTAATCCAATAGTTGTGCATGTTGAAGAAGGTAAGGTTGAAAGGTGATTTTTATTCTTCCGAGTTCAACCGGAAGTTCCGTGACGAGAATGCAACTTTTTCGTTTGAGGAGGACAAGAACAGGAAAGGACATTACCATATTATGTGTGAATGACATTCCGCTTGTGCAATGGTTCAGACAGAAAGCGAATAAATGGAAAAACAGTTTGGGGATTATACCTACAAAACAGGATGAATGGCTGAAAATACAGGATATACTCAAAAACACTCCAAAGCAAATAAAAACATTATAAGATAGGAGATTTTTGCAAAAATTCCCTATTTTTGGCAATCGGGTGGAGGCAACTCCGTCCGATACATATTGATTTTAAAGAAGCGTTATGTCTTCTTCCTGCGTGTACAAAGCCTAGGAAACTTCAATCACATGAACAGGAGAAGGTATGATGGTCTTCACGCATCTGCGTGGGGCTGTTATTTCCACATCTGTTCATAAAGGTTTTCCTAGCACCTGTACACAAGGACGTGGCATACAGTCCCACGCTTCGTGTGTTTATAATTTCCTTGTGGGATTGAAAGGGCAATTAAATCTTATAATTATGAGAAGATTCTCTTTTTTGTTTGTTCTGTTATTGAGTGCGGTAACAGCAAGTGCGCAGTATGTAGATGAAGAAGCCTATGTACAGGAATCTTATACTGTGCAGCAATTGGTTGACACGATGAAGACTCTTAGCATGAGAGATATTATCAATATGGATAATGAAATAGACCAAAGTAGTGCCTTTTGGTCTCGTGAAAATCTCTATGCAGCCTTGAAGCAATTAGAACTGAAATGGACAGGAGAATACGACAGTGTGACTATGAGGGTAAAAATTAGAAACCCCCGATACCCTCAAAAAAAGGTTGCTAAATTCTTAATGAGAACATTCTTCGACCAGACACCTGAATATATTGATTCTGTCTACAAAATAGCAGTGGTTATAGGTGGACGTAAAGTTGCTGACCCTGATTCTGTAGAAAGCCGTTACATAGATCCAAACCCATTTAGAAATAGTACATTCAAAATATCTGATTTGAATAAAAAAGAATCAACGTTCACTGTTACAGATGAATACGGCAAAAAATATGAGTTCGATTTGGGATATATAACAGACTTTACTCCTATCGACTATATTACTCTGACTGAAAAACAGAAAGAAGAGTTTAAAAAAGGAGTCAAACCGGCAGAAGAATACACATTATGGGATTGCAAATCGGATTTTGGTGAGTGGTATATGAGCATTTATAATAATGAATCGCTAAGACCCAAGCTTAAAGAGATGCAATTCATATCTTTAATGACAGGTGAAACAGTCGATGGGCTGCAAGTAGAATTTGAGGATATAAGTAAAAATATTGGAGGAGAAAATGTAATCGCAAAAAATGCAGCATTCCGTGCGGTTGTTTTTCCGAGCACACGGACTAACGGTTCTGCTTATCGGATAAATAGAGAATGGATTCCTTCTGCAGAAATTGATTTCCTAAACAATCAGTTTGTTGGCAGAGAGGTTATAAAGCCAACTCCGCAAACTATTACAAAAATCAAAAGATTCATAGTGACCGATAAAATACCAGAAAAGCAGAAAAGCTATGCGATTAAATTTTATTTAGCCGTAGAAATGGAGAACGATGACAAAGTGACCATAAATGCTTTGTCAATCAAAGAAATTCAAGATTTGAATTTGGAAGTGCCTGGCACCACCTATGGGGATGATTGGTATGACTATAAGATTTATAATGAAACCGTTCTGATTCCTGCCAAACAGCGTGCGGCAAAGGCGGCAAAGTGGGAAAAAGAAGAAGCGATACGCGCCAAACAGCGTGCGGCAAAGTGGGAAAAAGAAGAAGCGATACGCGCCAAACAACGTGCGGAAAATTTGCAGAAGTACACACAAAAGTATGGCGAAAAGATGGCAAAAGCGATTGTCGATGGCAGAGTAATACCCGGAATGACAGTGGATATGATTACTGAAGAAATGGGACTTTCATACCAAATGCTAAACTCTTCAACTATAATTGTTGGTTCCGCCATTGGAGGTGTTATGGTATTTGAAATGTACAAATGCGCAGTTACTAATGGAAAGATTACAATGGTGGAAAATATTTTCATGAAAGGAAATTATTAAAAATCTTAATATTTGAATTATTGTGGAATCCAAAATCAATACAAACGACAGATTATATCATGTATATGCATCCAAATGGAATACTTTGTGCCAAAAGTTGGATGAGCATAACCTGCGTGGCTACGAGTATAGCCCGCTCCTGTTAAGCGTGGATAATCCCGAAGACTTCGATACAGCCGACATCAAGGTCATGCTCTTTGGCCAGGACATGTCTGCTGGAAACTGGTATCGGTACGACCGCCACACCCAATCGCTGGAAGAGTGCATGAGAGCAATCAGAACATTCGACAATGCGACAGGCTCAATTGGATTGAATGGAGGCAGACAGAGAAAAGGCATGGGCGGTGGCCTGAACAAGTTTATCGATACGCTCAACGCCCGCTTCCCGGACAAGAAAATCCGATATATATGGAATGATGTAGTCAAATTGGGACGGAATGTGAAAAAAGGGAATCAGTACAGTTCCCTTTTGGCAGAGACAGAACGGGAGTATTTCAATGTAGTGAAAGACGAAATAAGTGCTGTAAATCCGCAAGTGTTGGTGTTTTTCACTGGACCGAATCCTTTTTGGGAAAGCAAGTTGCAACAATGTTTAGGTATTGATGCTTTTTGTTATCAACCAGTGCCTGATTGGAATGGCAGCATGCACCAATTGGCTTTGTTGACTTTAAATAAAGAGACTCTACCGCCAGTCCTATATGCTTTCAGGACTTACCATCCTTGTGCACGCGAATCGAAAATTCATGTGAAACATGAAGACCTTTATAAAGTCATAGCAACTCATATACAAGGGCTTTAAAGGTATCGACATGTTGAATGAATGATAAGATTGTTGGTGAACTAAGGAAAATAGAAGTTTGAACAATATATAAACCGAACGAATAATAGGCAATGGTATTTTACAATGCAGTAACATTACTTTTTATAAAGGTATGTTACTGCATTTTTTATATACCAAATACGTACCTTCGCAACAAAGAGTTGTTTGACAGAAAATACACCGCAAGTTGCAGAATTTGTGACCGTTGCCAAGTCATTACCCGTTCTTTGACAGAAGCCCGTAAATCACTTATTTCTAATATATTCCTGTTTATATATCGGATTTAATATGAAAATATTTATCGTCCCGTTCCCTGGTCCCTGTAAAAATTGTCAGGTATTTGAAAACGGACGTAAACCTTTTCCGCCTTTGCGAGTCTAACAACAAAAACAAACTAAACGCCCCTATCCTATCATGAGAAAAATCGCATTTTTCGTCGTTGTCTTTCTGCTGGCCGCCCACGCATCGGCACAGATTCGCTCGGATTACCGCCAAAAAGAGTTGAGCTGGACCCGCACGGCTTCACGCATCGACGACCGCTTCTTCTACCTCTATACCGACGAAGCCAAACGCATCGCCGACAACTTGGTCATCTACCAACTGGAATCGGGCGCCTGGCCCAAAAATGTTTACTTCCCGGCCGAAATAACCCCCGAACAGAAGGAGAAAATCATAGCCGACAAGAAACACGTCGAAAGAGGTACCATCGACAACGGCTCGACAACGACCGAAATCGCCTACCTCTCGAAAATGTATAACGTGGTGCGCGACGAAAAATACAAAGAGGCCGCCTTGAAAGGCATCGAATACCTGCTCGCCGCCCAATATGAAAACGGCGGGTGGCCCCAATTCTACCCCAACGCCAAAGGGTATGCCCGCCATATCACCTACAACGACAACGCCATGGTAAACGCGATGCGCGTGCTGCAAGCCATCTTCGAGTATGATCCGCTCTACTGGTATGTGCCCGCGGAACTGCGCGGAAGAGCCAAAACCGCCTTTGACAAAGGTGTGCAATGTATCCTCGCCACCCAAGTGGTGCAAGATGGCAAACCCACGGTGTGGTGTGCCCAACACGACTTCGAGACCCTGGCTCCGGCCAAGGCCCGCGCGTATGAACTGCCTTCGCTCAGCGGCCAGGAATCGGACAACATCGTGCTGCTGCTCATGGACATACCCAACCCTTCGCCCGAAGTGATTGCCGCCGTGGAAAATGCCGTCGCGTGGTTTGAGAAATCAAAAATCGAAGGAATACGCCTCGAATATTACCGCAATGACAAAGGGCAACGCGACTACCGCGTCGTGGCTTGCGAGAAATGTCCGCCCATGTGGGCCCGCTTCTATGACTTAGAGACCAACCGCCCCTTCTTCTGCGACCGCGACGGCATCAAGAAATATGACGTGTCGCAAATCGGACACGAACGCCGCACGGGGTACAGCTGGTACAACCGCGACGGAAGCCGTGTACTCGCTCGCTACAAGATGTGGAAACGGGAACATCAAGGACAAGCGGGTCGCGAGATTCCCCGCAACCGCACCCGCTGGTAATAGCGACCAACCTTCTTTACAACAAACAGGGCGGCTCCCATTGCGGGGAGCCGCCCTGTTTTATCATATAGGAGAGTTTCTGCCGGAAAGGGTCAAAGGCCGAAAAGCCGGCGGTAGAGAGCTTTGCCCGTAGCGGTGGTCACCATCTTGTCGAGGTATTCTCCCGCCTTGGCCTTGTCGTAATACCCCTCGATGAGATTCACGATGAGGTCGGCTTCAAAGAGAGGCTCGAAATGCAACTTGCGGGCGGCCGGCAACTGATGATGTGAACCGACAACCGCGGCCAGCCACGATTTCTCCTCGGTGGTGAGGCCGTCGACCGTTTCGAGCCACTCGGCCGCCATGCGGCAACCGGTCTCCTGCTGGTGCATGGGGCGACTGTCGCCATAAAGCCTCCGGGCTTCGGGACATCCGATGTCGTGCAACCAAGCGGCCACTTCGAGCAAGTCGACGCGATGAGCGTCGGGTTCTTCCCCCACGGCAATAAGACGGGTATAGGAGGCAACGGCCTGGGTATGCACGATTTGTTCATACACAGGAGGGTTGTCGATGTAATAATCGACAACCCTCCGAGCAATCATATCTTTTAAATTCCATTGCATGGCTGCAACAAAATCGAAAAAGTTTTTTTACAAAGTAACACCGGTCTTGAAGATGGCTATCTCGCGGTAACCTTTCTTCTCGTTGTTGACATGTTCACCGCTGGCAACGGCTATCACATACTGGATAAAGCGTTCAACAACGGTATCCATCGTCTCACCATCGACGAGCGTTCCGGCGTTGAAGTCGATCCAGCCGGGTTTGTGGGCGGCCAAATTGCTGTTGGTCGAAATCTTCATCGTGGGGACATAGGTTCCGAACGGCGTTCCACGTCCCGTCGTGAAGAGAACCATCTGGCAACCGGCCGAGGCGAGTGCCGTGGCAGCCACCAAGTCGTTGCCGGGAGCGCTGAGCAGGTTGAGCCCCTTGGTTTTGAGGCGCTCACCATACATCAACACGTCGCGCACAATCGATTTGCCGCATTTCTGCGTGCAACCGAGCGACTTGTCTTCGAGGGTGGAGATACCGCCGGCCTTGTTCCCGGGAGAGGGATTTTCATATACCGGTTGGTTATTGGCCATGAAATAAGCCTTGAAGTCGTTGATGAGATGCACCGTCTTGTCGAAGAGCTCGGGAGTAGCGCAACGGTTCATGAGAATCGTCTCGGCGCCGAACATTTCGGGAACTTCGGTAAGCACCGTTGTTCCGCCCTGCGACACGAGGAAATCGGAGAAGACACCCAGCAGGGGATTGGCCGTGATGCCCGAGAACCCGTCGGAGCCACCGCATTTGAGACCCACGCGCAACTCGCTCAGGGGGACATCGACGCGCACATCTTTCGAGGCTTTGGCATAGAGGTCGCGCAGGAGGGCCATGCCGGTCTCGAACTCGTCGTCGACCTTTTGGCATACCATGAATTTCACACGCTCCTCATCGACCGGACCTACCAGTTCCTTGAAGGCGTCCATCTGGTTGTTTTCGCAACCGAGACCGACAACCAACACGGCTCCGGCATTGGGGTGCTTCACCATGTCGCGCAACACCTTGCGAGTGTTCTCATGGTCGTTGCCCAACTGCGAACAACCGTAGTTGTGCGGGAACGAAACAATGGCATCGACACCGGCTCCCTGCGTCTCCTTGCGCAGCGCTTCGGCCAACTGGTTTACTACCCCGTTGACACAACCTACCGTGGGGATAATCCAAATCTCATTGCGCACGCCCACTTCGCCGTTTTTACGGCGATAGCCTTTGAAGGTAAGCCCTCTATCGGGTTGTGACACATCGACCAACTTGGGGGTGTAGGTATATTCGAGCAACCCCTCGAGATTGGTCTTGATGTTTTTCTCATTCACCCATGCACCGCGGGCAATGGCCGCGCGGGCATGTCCGATGGGATAGCCATACTTGATGATGTGCTCGTCGGCAGCAAAGTCTTGGAGAGCCACCTTGTGTCCGGCGGGAACGTCTTCGACGAGGACGATTTCGACGCCGTCGACCGTAAGCCGGTCGCCCTTCTTCAAGGGGTCAATCGCTACGACCACATTATCGGCAGGATTGATTTTTATATAACGTGTACTCATAAATCGGGATTAGAGAATGGTTTTCACGGTTTCGAGCATGCCTTTTTCTTGAATCGAATCGAGGTATCCTTTCACGGCGTCGGTCAAGCCGGGAATGTTGTTGAGGTTCTCGCCCCAAATCGACTCGGCAGCCAATACGCCTTCGGCCACTTTCTTGGTGCAACCAGTAGCCCACAGGTCTTTGAGCATCTGCATGATTTCGGGAGCATCGTTGGGAACGATTTCGGCACCGTCGGCACGCACACCGCCCTTGTAGTAGGTGATGATGGCGGCAAGACCCAGCACGAGACCTTTGGGAAGCTCGCCTTTGCGTTCGAGATATACTTTCAAGCCGGGCAGGTCGCGGGTTTGATATTTCGGGAACGAGTTGAGCATGATGGAGGTTACTTGGTGGTCAACAAACGGGTTGTTGAAACGTTCGAGCACATCTTCGGCAAATTTCTTCAATTCGTCTTTCGGGAGGTTCAGCGTCTCCATCAACTCTTCGAACATCACTTTGTGGATATACTTGCCTACGACTTCGTGTTGGCAAGCATCACGAACGATGTTGATGCCCGACAGGTAGGCCACGGGCGACAATACGGTGTGCGGGCCGTTGAGCAGGGTCACTTTGCGTTCGTGGTAAGGAGCTTCGGAGGGCACGAAGAGTACATTGAGGCCGGCCTTGTCGGCGGGGAATTCCTTGGCTACGCTCTCGGGAGCCTCGATAACCCAAAGGTGGAAGATTTCGGCTTGTACCACGAGATTGTCGTCGTATTGCAGTTTTTCCTTGATGGCGGCAATGTCTTTGCGGGGGAAGCCCGGCACGATGCGGTCTACGAGGGTAGCATACACGCCGCAAGCCTCTTCGAACCATTTTTTGAAATCTTCACCGAGGTTCCACAATTCGATGTATTGGTAGATGGTCTCTTTGAGCTTGTGACCGTTGAGGAAGATAAGCTCGCAGGGGAAGATAATGAGACCCTTGGTCTTGTCGCCGTTGAAGGTTTTGTAACGACGATAGAGGAGCTGGGTGAGTTTTCCGGGATAGGACGAAGCGGGAGCGTCTTCGAGCTTGCAGGTGGGATCAAAGGCGATACCGGCCTCGGTCGTGTTGGAAATCACGAAACGCATTTCGGGTTGGTCGGCCAGTTTCATGAATTCTTCGTTCTGCGTGTAGGGGTTCAAAGCGCGGCTGATGACATCGATCATCGTGAGGCTGTTTACCACCTGGCCTTTGTCGAGACCTTGCAGATTGACATGATAGAGGCAGTCTTGTCCGTTCAACATATCGACCATACCTTTGTCGATGGGTTGCACAACAACGACACTGCTATTGAAATCGGCTTTCTCGTCCATGTTGTAGATAATCCAGTCTACAAATGCACGCAGGAAGTTACCTTCTCCAAATTGAATGATGCGTTCGGGATATTTGTTGGCCCGAGCAGTGGTTCTGTTAAGCGGTTTCATAGGTTTTTACTTTTTTAATGTGAGTTATTTTAGAAAAGTTGAAAATCGGTATAATAGTCAATATTTTCGGCCGTGAGAATGTCGATGGGCATGAAATTGCGACGCGGCACGGCCTTCTTGAATACCTTGTACTCGCAAAGGGCTTTCATGCCCCGGTAGCCCTGTAACTCGGGCCGTTGTGAAATCAAGTATCGTATCTTCCCTTCTTTCAAGGCTTTGACATTGGGCAACAACAATTCATATCCCAGCAAGCGAATGTGCGAAAGCTGCAAGTCGTCGAGGTAACAGGCTATGCGGAACACTCGCGAATTAAAGGTAATCCCCTCTTTTATCCAAGGGTATTGTATGAAAAAATCGCGAATGGTTTGCAGGTTGAGACGGTCGTCGGAGGGGTGAAGCATCACCACCCGCAAATGATGGTCGGGCAAATTCTCCTCCACATATTTCAAAAAGCCTTGATACCGGAGGTCGGACTGATTGGAGCCCACATTTCCGTAACGGTTGATTTTGAAAACAGCGATGTCGTTCTGCGGCTCGATGTCGGCCAACAAAAGTTTGGCGGCCAAATAGCCGCTCTGCAATGAATCCATGCCGAAATAAGAAAGCGCATCGGCTTCGGCGATGTCGGAATCGATAAAGACATAGGGTATCTGCCTGCTGTCGAGGCGTGAAGCCAAATAGACCGACGAGTCCTTGAATATCGGGGCCAGCAGCACGGCATCGGGGGTCGATGCCAAAAGCCTGTCGGCCGAAGCTTCAAAGTCACGGCAATCGTACTGGTCAAAGAGGATTTGCTCGACGTTGATGTTGAGATTGGCATATTCCCTGGCAGCCAAATCGACTCCGCGCACGACCTCTATCCAGTAATCATATCCTCCGGCCTTGGGCAAGAGGGCTGCCACTTTGTAATGGCGTTTCGAGGCCAATGCCGAAGCATAAGGATTGGGACGATAGTCGAGTTCCTTCAAGACGGCCTCTACCTTTTCGCGCGTCCGTGCCGACACTTCGCCGCGGGCATGCAATACCCGGTCGACAGTGCCTGCCGAGACACCGGCCATGCGCGCAATATCCTTGATACGGATTTTATCCGAACTTTTTTCCACGACGCTGTTTTGGTTTTCTATGATAGAAACGGTCTTTTTGTTCTCGCAAATATATGATTTTTATTTTGTACTTCAAAAAAAAATCGTAATTTCGTGCCCGAACACGGTACAAATCCATGGGCTTTTTCGGCTTCGTGGCTCTGTGTGAAACAACTGCGAAAAAAGAGGTCAGTACCCTTGCCCGATAATGGCATCGCCGAAAGGACTCGGCAGGGGAAAAACCGATTTTTACAAGAGGATAATGTCAATAAATATACCATTTAAAACTTCCATCATTATGAAAAACTTTATGGATGAGAATTTCCTGCTGCAAACCGAAACGGCACAGGAATTATATCACAACCACGCGGCTAAAATGCCCATCATCGACTATCACTGCCACTTGATTCCCCAAATGGTGGCCGATGACCACAAGTTCAAATCGCTGACCGAGATATGGCTCGGCGGAGACCACTACAAATGGCGCGCCATGCGCACCAACGGTGTCGATGAACGCTACTGCACGGGCAAAGACACCACCGACTGGGAAAAATTTGAGAAATGGGCCGAGACCGTCCCCTACACCATGCGCAACCCGCTCTATCACTGGACACACCTCGAATTGAAAACGGCTTTCGGCATCGACAAGATTCTCAGCCCGAAAACCGCACGCGAAATCTATGAAGAATGTAATGCCAAATTGGCTCTTCCCGAATATTCGGCACGGGGCATGATGCGCCGTTATCATGTAGAGGTGGTGTGCACCACCGACGACCCCGTCGATTCGCTCGAATACCACATCAAGACTCGCGAAAGCGGTTTCGAAATCAAGATGCTCCCCACTTGGCGTCCCGACAAGGCCATGGCCGTAGAGGTTCCGGCCGACTTCCGCGCTTATGTTGAGAAACTGGGCGAAGTGAGCGGTATCTCCATCTCGACCTTCGACGACATGATTGCCGCCCTGAGAAAACGTCACGAGTTCTTCGCCGAGCAAGGCTGCAAACTCTCCGACCACGGCATCGAGGAATTCTACGCCGAAGACTATACCGATGCCGAAATCAAAGCCATCTTCAACAAAGTATATGGCGGCACCCAACTCACCCAGGAAGAGATTCTGAAATTCAAATCGGCCATGCTGGTTGTCTTCGGTGAAATGGATTGGGAAACCGGCTGGACACAACAATTCCACTACGGCGCAATCCGCAACAACAACTCGAAGATGTTCAAATTGCTGGGTCCCGACACCGGCTTCGACTCCATCGGCGAATTTACCACCGCCAAAGCCATGGCCAAATATCTCGACCGTCTCAACAGCAACGGGAAACTCACCAAAACGATTCTCTACAACCTCAACCCCTGCGCCAATGAAGTGATTGCCACCATGCTCGGCAACTTCCAGGACGGCACGATTCCCGGCAAAATACAATTCGGTTCGGGCTGGTGGTTCCTCGACCAAAAAGACGGTATGGAGAAACAGATGAATGCCCTCTCGGTACTCGGACTCCTGAGCCGCTTCGTAGGTATGCTCACCGACTCGCGCAGCTTCCTCTCCTACCCGCGTCACGAATACTTCCGCCGCACCCTTTGCAACCTGGTAGGTCGCGACGTCGAAAACGGCGAAATTCCCTACTCCGAAATCGACCGCGTGCGTCAGATGATCGAAGACATCAGCTACTACAATGCCAAAAATTTCTTTCAATTTTAACACACATAAAGACAAACTGCTATGAGCAAAAAAGTTGTTACCTTCGGGGAAATCATGTTGCGTCTGGCAACTCCCGGCTATCTCCGTTTTTCACAAGCCAAAGAATTTACCGCTACTTTCGGCGGTGGTGAAGCCAACGTCGCCGTTTCGCTCGCCAACTACGGCCT